>CAYFPW010000116.1:0-5572 GCA_964345055.1 uncultured Steroidobacteraceae bacterium
GTGCCGACGTCGGCACCGATGCGGCCCATCCCGAGCTCTGCCATCGCTGCGCCGGTAATCTACAGTTGCCTGGCGAACAGCGGCGCGTGTGCTGATGCCAGATTCGATCCGCTTCCTCTCGGAAAAAATCGCCAGCCCGCTGCGCTGGTTGTGGCTCAGTGGGCTGCTGATTGTGCTGGATCAGTGGAGCAAGGCGGCGGTCACCGCCCGGTTCGAGCTGTACGAGACATTGCGTGTGCTGCCCGTGTTCAATCTCACGCTAGCGCATAACACTGGTGTGGCTTTCAGTGTTTTTGCGCAGGGTTCGGGCTGGCAGCGCTGGGTCTTCAGCGCGCTGGCACTGGTGGTGTCAGTGGTGCTGGTGGGTTGGCTGCGTTCCTTGCCGCGCTACGCGCATCTGACGGCCAGTGCGCTGTCGCTGATCATCGCAGGTGCGCTGGGCAACATGATCGATCGTCTGCGTTTCGGATACGTGGTCGACTTTCTGCAGTGGCACTGGGCAGAGCATTACTTCCCGGCCTTCAACGTTGCGGACGCCGCGATCACCGTGGGCGCTGGATTGCTGATCCTCGAATCGCTTCTCGCATCGCGCGGTCATCGCGCCGGAGGCTGATCGTGCGTGTGCTGCTGGCCAATCCCCGCGGTTTCTGCGCCGGCGTCGATCGCGCCATCGAGATCGTCGAGCGCGCGTTGTCTTTGTTCGGCGCACCGATCTACGTGCGTCACGAAGTGGTGCATAACCGCAATGTCGTGGAGCGGTTGCGCGGACTGGGTGCGGTGTTCGTTCAGGAGCTGGACGAGGTACCGGATGGCGCCACCGTGATTTTCTCGGCGCATGGTGTCTCCGCAGCCGTGGAGACCGAGGCAAACCGCCGCGGCCTGCAGGTCTTTGATGCCACCTGTCCGCTGGTCACCAAGGTGCATATGGAAGTGGGGCGCTTTGCGCGTGAGGCGCGCGAAGTCATTCTCATTGGTCATGCCGGCCACCCAGAGGTGGAGGGCACCATGGGTCGTTTTGATACACGCCATGGCGGCCGCATCCTGCTGGTTGAGAGTGTCGAGGACGTGATGCGGCTGCAGGTGCGTGATCCTGAGCGGCTGGCTTTCGTCACGCAGACCACGCTCTCAGTCGATGACACATCGGCTATCGTGATAGCGCTGCGGGAACGTTTCCCTTCGCTGCAGTCGCCGCGCAAGGAAGATATCTGTTACGCCACGCAGAACCGCCAGGAGGCGGTGAAAGAACTGCTGCGCGATTGTGATGTGCTCGTGGTCGTGGGCTCGAAGGCCAGTTCCAATTCCAATCGTCTGCGCGAGCTGGCCGATCGTGCCGGCGTACCGGGCTATCTGGTCGACGGCGCGGATGACCTTCGCCGCGAATGGTTCGATGGGCGGCGCGCGGTGGGCGTCACGGCTGGCGCATCCGCACCGGAGTCGCTGGTGCAGCAGGTATTGCTGCGGCTGCGTGACTGGGGCGGCGAGGCGCCCAAGGAACTGCAGGGCCGCGAAGAGCATGTGGTTTTCGCGCTGCCCAGGGCGCTGCGTTCTGCCGTCACGCCCTGATTGGCCGCTGGCGCATCAGTCCGCATCGTTACGCAGCCAGAATTCCGTTTCGATGGTCAGCACGGTGCCGGAGGCATCCTGCACCACGCGTACACCGCGTTCGACGCGCGCCTGAGCGCTGCGCAGTGAGCGACCCGTTGCTGCGATGGTGATATGGCGGGCGCGTCGCTGCCCGCCGCTGAGCTCCGCGAATCGAGTGTCTTCGCCGCCGTCGCGAACAGTGAAGTCATAGCTGTCACCGGTCATTCCCGGGATCGGAACGCGCGTGCGGGCTTCCGGTAGTCTTCCGGCCGCTGTACTTGCCAGTTCCGCCTCTGCCGCGGCGATGCCGGTCTCGGCGGCTGCGAAGGCACGCAGTCTGTAGAACTCATTGCTGCTCATCATCACCTCCAGGAGTGATGATTGCGTGGCCCCAAGTGCCAACAGTGTCAGTGCGCCCAGGAGCAGCAGCATCGCCGGCAATGTGCTGCCGCGTCTGCGTCTGGCGCTGTAGGGGTTGGTCACGGCACCGCATTTCGCAGTGCGATGCGTCGGCTGATCAGCATTCGCCGGAATGATTGCTCTGTTGCAGCTGGCGTTGCGGCGACGTTTGCGTAGCGATAGGACTTTGTGTCCCGATAGCCCGGCTCGGCGTTGGTGGCCCGCACGCGCAACCAGACCTGCACCATGCGGATGCGGTCCGCGGATGGTAGTGAGTCCGGTTCGTAGACGCCGCTGTCTGTCACCCATTGCAGCTGCAGATCTTCGATGCCCGGCATGACCTCCGTGTCAACGAAGGTCGGCTGGCCGGAGCTGCGTGTTAGCGATTTAACGCGCAGGGCCGGCAGGCCTGGCACACCGACCGAATCATTGGAGATGTAGTAACTGTTGACGAGCAGGTCATGCCACTCGACCCGATCAGGAGTGATCGTCATGTCTGTTGGTGCAATGCCATCGGCGAGTATCCAGCGGCGCCGCTCATCGCTGCGATCTATCAGCAACTGAAAGCGGCCGGGGTCGGGTGTGGTGCGTAATGTCGAGGCCCGCCGTAGAGTCAGCGTGTCCGTGCCGGGGCGCGCGCCACCGTTGGGCGCGCAGCCGGCGCTGCGATTGCGGCCCAGTGCAAAGCGGTTGTTGTCGGCCTGTAGGGGCGTTGCGAGATCGAGCACAAAATTCACACCGCATTCTTGCGCGGCACCCGGTGCTGCGATGAGCGCCGGGGCAGTCTGCGCCAGCGATGCCGCTGCGATCGCGCCTGCACTGTTGCCTGTCTGCAGCCAGCGAAAATCGCCGCCGCGTGCCGTCAGTCCGTAGTAGCCGGCCAGCTGAATGTCGGCTTCCAGCGTGGCCAGTGCGAAGCGGGCGCGCTCGCGCATCTCCGCCTGCGTGTCACGCAGTTGCAGTGTGCGCGTTACGGTGCCCAGAATCCGCCCCAACGCGATGATGAGCAGGCTACTGACCAGTAGCGTGATCAGCACCTCCGGCACGGTGAAGCCGCGTGTCACGGAGGTCTCGCAGGGACATAGATGTCGGCCGGCAGCGAGGCGCTCTGGGTGGGCGTGGTGCCCCATTGCAATGTGGCCAGCCACCGCGACGGCGAGTTGCCCGCTGCGGGGAGTGTCTCCAGACTTGCGAGCGTGGCTGGCGCGGCACTCGAAGCGCTCTCGCTGAAAGCTGTACGCCACTCACTGATGCGCGCTGCGGGCGGTAAGCCGTTCCATGCATCGAGCAGTTCGAGAGCATCGGCCAGACGTCGAGTCGCAGCCTCGCGTGGCTGTGTCTGCGATTCCGTGTTCACTGCGATTAGCAGCAGGCGTGCATTGCCGGCGATGCCGATGGTCAGCACCGCCAGCGCCACCAGTAGCTCCAGCAAGGTGCTGCCGCGCTCAGCCACGCGTACAGTCCGGAACACTGCCATCGGCTAGGCGCTGGCTCAGGCGCGGCCGTCCTGTCTGACTGACGATGACCACCCGTGGCGAAGCGAGATTACGTCGGTCACAGACGATGAAGCTGGCCGTGCTGGCGGCGCGTGCCGTGGGCCAATACGTGACCGCGGTGCGCGTGACGCGCAGCGCGATGGAGGTTGGCAGGGTGTGCGCCTGCAGCAGTTCATCGCTCGCATCGAGCCGGGGAGGGCTGGTGGGGGAGTTGTCGGCGAACAGCTGCCAGCCCGAGGGTGTACCCACTGTCGTGCAGTGACCCGGTACATCCGTCTGGCACAGGACAACCGGCACGGCACGCGCTGCGGCGGCGCTACGCGCCTGGTGCAGGGCGGCTATCAGGCCCGAGGCGCTGCGCGCCGCGGCCCACTGGCGGGTGATGCGTTCGAAGCCAGGTGCCGCGGTGGCCGCCAACACGGCCACAAGGCCTAGGGCGATGGCGAGACTGAACAAGCTGGTGCCGCGCTGCGCAGGCTGCATGAGGGCTCCCGTTGGGGAGGATCAGCATGGCCTGCGGGCAGGGGGCAAACTACCTCTTAATCTGTCGCGTTCATGCCCAAAATCATGGAATTGCGGCCCTGACTTTGGCTAGAATGCGCGCCTTCGAGCGGGCCCTCCAGTTGCCGGAGTAGCTCAGTTGGTAGAGCGGCGCATTCGTAATGCGTAGGTCGTAGGTTCGATTCCTATCTCCGGCACCAGCAAAATCAATAACTTACGCAACATTCGGTAATACGGTAAATCGCCCTCTGGAAGCGTATTACCGCAGCGTCGGGTCCAGGGGTATGCTTCGGGCTATATGGAGCCCAAAAAGCCCCCTAAATCCAACCCCCTTCCCGACACCCTCCAGACCATCAAGGGCTACCCAGAGCGACTGAAGATCTACCGTATCTCGGCGAGTCCCTATTGGTGGGTGAGGGCGACTTTCGGGAGTCGACGGATCGTGAAGTCGACTCGGGAAGTGGACCGCCCAAAAGCCGTCTCCTTCGCCAAGGACTTCTACGACGACTGCCTCCTGACCCGCCGCGAAGTCCCGCTCCAGACAAGTCGCCAGTTCGGACGCTGTGCTGACCTACTCCTGGAGGAATGTCAGCGACGAGCCAAGACCGGAGAGCGTAACCCCCGCTTCGCTCGTGACCTGAAGCAAATCCTCAATCAGCGAATCCTTCCCTTCTTCAAGACCTATCGGGTCGCTGACATCACCTACCAGCACCTCAGTCGGTTCGTAGACACGATGAGAGCCGATGGGTGTTCGGCGTCCACGATCAAGCGATCACTGGTCTCCATCCGCCAAGTCCTCAAGCACGGGATCAAGCTGGGACTCATCCATCAAGTACCCATTTTCCCCACCATCACCTACAAAGACAGTCCACGCCCTTGGTTCAGTCCCGAGGAATACGAGCACCTGAAAGACGTCGCCGGAAAATTGGCTGATGAGAGCAGCTTTGAATACAAGGGTGAGCGGATCACGGCTGAGGTCCGTGACTTCATCCTCTTTATGGTGAACAGCTTCTTGCGTCCAAGCGATTGGGTGGATTTACGCCGTAAGCACATCACCGAGACTCGGCTAGGGGATTCAGATCAGCCGATATTGGTGATCAACACGCCAACGTCTAAAACGGTCAATACGCCAGTGATCACGATGGAAGCGGCGGTCGGTGTGTACAAGAACATCCTGTCACGCCAAGATACTCGCGGTCAGTATGGGGCGGAGTCGTTCGTGTTCTTCCCTCATATTGAGAACAGGGATCGCGCCGAGAAAACGATGCGGACCTTGTTCAATCACATTCTGGAAGTGGCGGACCTGAAGAAGAACAATGCTGATAGGGCGAGGACGATCTATTCGCTACGCCATACAGCCATCGCGATGAGGTTTTTGAAGGGTGAGGGCGTTGATCTTCTGTTCTTGGCGCGAAACTGTAGAACGTCTATTGAGATGATTGATCGGTTCTACGCCAGACACCTCAGCGCTGTGATGGCGCCAGAGAAGATCGTGGGGCTGAAGACGAAGGGGTCCGCCGACGCCAGGCGCAAACTCGCACAAAAGTGACGCCATTCTAAATCATAGTTTTCCACTTAGCTCTGCTGTTAAC
>CAYFPW010000117.1:0-5386 GCA_964345055.1 uncultured Steroidobacteraceae bacterium
TCCAGACGCCGCAGCGCTGAGAAGGAACTGTGTCCGCTCATATCGACCCCCTGAACATCCATGTGGCGCGCCGCTGCCCGACCCACCGGCAGAGCTGGGATCGGCGCTACTTCTTGGCGAGCCCTACCGGCGAAACCGTGTAAGAGAATGCCACCTCGCCCTGCTTGTGTCCGGCCGTCTCGTCCTTGGGCAGCCAAGAGCGGACGTAATCGACCTTGGCGCTTTCAGGCGACACCGTCACGCGAAGGTAACCGGCATTGCCAAGAATGTCACCGGACTTGTAGGCGTCCTTGTTGAAGATGGTATAGGTGTCGTCAGCAGGATTCGGCACTTCCTGATAGACGAGGCCATCCTTGATCTGTCGAGCGAACAGGTGATCGTGTCCCTGGAAGAAGATGGTCACGCCATTCTTCACCATGAGCTGGTGCACCGGCATGGCCCAGCCCGGGCGCTTCTTGTCGAACTCCCACACACCCTGCTGGTTCCTGCCGCCCCACTCGTAGAGGTCGGCGACTTCCACGGCACCACGTCCGGTGCCCAGAACGTGATGGGCGAAGACAAACTTGTATTTGGCCTTGCTCTGTTCCAGCGTGGTCTTGAGCCACTGGTACTGCTCGTCACCCATGCTGCTGGCCCAGCCATCGCGAGCCATGGAGTTCTTGCCCTCTTTGCCCTCAGCGGCACGACCCGCCTGACCGCCGATTCCGGCATCCACCTGAACCGGAGAGTGCCAGTACGGATCAATGGTGACGAACAGCGCATCACCCCAGGTCCACGCGTAATAGTCACGACGCAGCCCCACAAACTCCACCGGCTGTTTGTCACCGCTGTAAAAATCATCGGGAGCAGGCAGTGGCAGGTAGGCATTGCGGCCGATTCCAGCCAGTACGCCCGGACTGTTCGGCGTGCCGTCCAGCGAGTGTGCGGCGGCCTGCTCATGATTGCCGTTGACATGGAACAGCGGCACCGTGCTCGCCATCAAGCCGAGGTAATGCCGTTGGTTGGCATACAGGCTGGCAATGCCCGCGGTGTTGAGAGTGCCCGCGTTGTAAAGCGGATCGACGTTGAAGTCGTCGCCCAGCATGATGTAGAAGTCCGGGTTGGCAGCACGCACCTGCTGCATGGTGCGCACATACAACTCAGGGTTGTACATCTTGCCCAGACGTTCCGGATGCGAGTCACCCTGAACGCCGAAACTGAAAGTGCTGCCAGGCGCCCGCTGAGTATAGAAATCCTGCTCGGTACCAGCGATGTATGCGCTGCCGCCCGCGGTACGCTGCTGGATGCGATAGAAATACTGCCGATTCGACTTCAGGCCCTGCACCGTGATCTCGGTCGGCTTGCCCGACTGGATGCGAGTGACCGCAGTGCGGCCGGAGTAATTGCCGGTGGTCTCACCGTACTCGACATACGCATCGATATCGGTGGGCGACAAAAGACTGACTGCGATCGAATGATCTGTGGGCCGTCCCAGGATCTGGGTGAATGCCGTATCTGGAGCGGTGGTTTTACCAGTCCCGGCCGTCATGCCGGCGCCGGCCGCACCCGAACCGGCTGTCATGCCCGCTCCCTTCCCGCCACCCATCCCGTTGCCGCCGGCTGCCGGCGCTGCATCCCCCACCTGCGCGGATGACAAGCCGGCCGACAGCGACAACAGGACTGTGGCAACAACACCGCCGGCTACCCAGATTGATTCAGTACGCATACTCAGTCTCCTCTGGGGCCGGCGGCGGCCGATTATTTAGCGGCCTTGATGGTGTAGGTGTCGCCGACCATACCGTTGCGATGCTCGGCGCTCTGCTTGGACGGCACCCAGGTCTGCACATAGTCTGCCTTCACTTCGGTCGGCGAGACGCGGACACGAATGTAGCCCGTACCACCCAGCACCGTTCCGTGCAGGTAGTTGTACTGCTTGTCACGTCCGCCCAGATCGGTGCTGCTAGCGCTCGGCTGAGGGCCGGCCTGATAGACGATGCCATCCAGATCCTGCTTGGCATACGTGTGGTCGTGGCCGTGGAAAATGATCGTCGCGTGATTCTCGACGAGCAGCTGATGGATCGGCTTCGCCCAACCCGGACGGGCCTTGTCGAAGCCCCAGGTGTTGTCGAGGTTGTAGCCACCCCACTCCAGATACTTCGCGACTTCGACACCACCACGCATGGCGCCGTCCATGTCGAGGCCGCCGATGAGGTTGTGCAGGAAGACGAACTTGTACTTGGACTTGCTGGTCTCGAGCGTCTTCTTCAGCCACTCATATTGCTCACGACCGAGCGTCAGCGCCCAATCGCCAGCCATTTCCGGAGCCACCGGATGGTTCCAGTACGGATCGAGCATGATGAAAGTGGCATCACCCCAAGTCCAAGCGTAGTTGGCCTCGCGGATGCCGACGATGGGCTCCACGCGGCTGCTGCCCGTATAAAAACCATCGGGCGACGGGTTCGGGATGTAGCGCTTGCGTGCCAGCGCTGCGAGCACACCCAGCGGCTGCTGATTACCCGACGCTGCTGCCGGACCGCCGGCACCGCTCATGCCCTGAACAGTGGTGGTGCCTGCCGCCGCACCCATGCCACCGCCAGCCGCACCGCCACCGCCGGTCAGCCCCTTTTCGCCTTCATGGTTGCCCATGCCCAGATACAGTGTGGCTGAGTGGTTGAGGATGTCGTAATAGGATCGCAGCAGCTGCACCCGACCCTCGACGGTTTCGGCAGTCTTCTGCTGCAGCTTGTCGACGAAGAAGTTGTCACCGACGTCGATCATGAAGTCCGGCTTGTCAGCCAGCATGTTCTCCATGCTCATCCGATAGGCTTCTTCATCCGAGCGCTCGTCCATGTGAGGATCAAACTGCACCGTGAAGGTGAAGGTGCTGCCCGGAGCGCGCTGGGTGTAGAACGAATGTTCGGCACGTGCGGTGAATTCCTTGCCGCCCGGCTCACGATAACGCATGCGGTAGAAGTACTGCGTGTTGCCCTTGAGACCGTCGATCAGCACATCGACCGGCTCGTTGGCGGGCAACTGCACCGGCGCCGTCTTGCCCGTGTAGGTGCCGGACTTGGTGCCGTACTCGTAATAGATCTCCAGCGGCTTGTAGGAGCCGGCGTTGACCGTGATGGACTTGTCGGTGGGGCGACCGAGCAACTCCTGCGCAAAGAACAGTGGGTCGTTGGTGCCACGCTTGTGGTCACCCAAACCGCTGTTGGACGGTGCCGGGTGCGTCACCTTGGAAGGATCGACGGAGTCACCATACTGCAAAGCGGCGCCCATACCGCCAGCCTGCATGCCCTGCCCGCCTGCATTCTGGGCGCCCAGATAGCCGGCCAGCAACAGTGACGAACCCACAATGCCAATCTTTGTACGCTTCAACATAAATTCCCCTGTCCCTGAGGACGGTCAGACTTTGGGATGCAGTCTACACACCTGACCGGAGGACTTCGGTCAAGGAAGGAAACTGCGTTGTTAAGGAAGGAAAAGCCCCGGGGAGAGGCCGGGGCGCCGAGCCCCGGAAACGCCATGCCTCCGGAGCGCTAACAGGCCGACAGGCCTCAAATCAGGTCTTTGAGGCCTGGTAGATCGACTCGATGGTCGCATCCAGCTTGGCATTGAACTCGGCGTCGCTCTGCTGTGCAGTCAACCCCTCGGCCAGCGCACGGGAGAAGCTTGCCACCATGCCGTGCTGGCGCGAGAGCCGCGCATTGGCCTCGGGCAGGTGATACCCGCCCGACAGCGCCACCACCTTCAGCACATTCTTGTGGGCAACCATTTCGCTGTAGAAGTCATCGACCTCAGGCAACGTCAGTTTCAGCATAACGATCTGCTGCGGATTGAGCTGGTTCAGCTCTTCGAGCAGGGCTGCCTTGAGCAGCTTCTCAGCTTCGGCCTTCTGCGGCGACTTGATGTCCACCTCGGGCTCGATGATGGGCACCAGGCCGGCGGCAATGATCTGCTTGCCGATCTCAAACTGCTGCTTCACCACGGCCTTGATGGCAGCGGGATTGGCCAGCTTGATCACTGACCGCATCTTGGTGCCGAAGATGTTCTTGGCGACGGCCTTCTTCAGCAGCGCGTCGAGCTGCGGCATCGGCTTCATCAGCTGCACGCCGTCTTTCTCGTCCTCGAGTCCCTTGTCGACCTTGAGGAATGGCACGATCCCCTTCACGTTCCACAGGTAGTCCGCCGTCGGCTGACCCTCAATATCACGATCCATCGTGTTCTCGAACAAAATCGCGCCGATCAGCCGCTTTCCGGTAAAGGCCGGGCTGGTGATGATGCGTGTGCGCATCTGGTGCACGACGCGGTACATACCCTCCTCGTCGGTCCAGGCGTCGGGCTTGACGCCATAGAGGCCCAGCGCCTTGGGCGTGGAGCCACCGCTCTGATCGAGCGCCGCAATGAAGCCGCCTTCGGCCCGGATCTTCTGCTTCTGCTGTTCGAATCTGCTCACGGGATCACCTCTCGGATCTAACTGCTGTGTGCTGTGTGCTGCGTGCTCTGCTGGCCGGCGCGGTCAGATCTTGACCGGGAAGGCGCCTTTGCCCGCATACCTGGCGGCACTACCCAGCTCTTCCTCGATGCGCAGCAGCTGGTTGTACTTGGCCATGCGATCAGAGCGGGACAGGGAGCCGGTCTTGATCTGCGTCGCGGCGGTGGCGACTGCAATGTCGGCAATGGTGCTGTCTTCGGTCTCGCCCGAACGGTGCGAAACCACAGAGGAGTAGCCGGCCTGCGCTGCCATGTCGATAGCGGCAAGCGTCTCAGTCAGCGTGCCGATCTGGTTGGGCTTGATGAGGATCGAATTGGCGATACCGCGCGAGATTCCCTCGGACAGGATCTTGGTGTTGGTGACAAACAGATCGTCACCAACCAGCTGGACCTTGTTGCCCAGTTCATTGGTGAGATGCGACCAGCCGGCCCAGTCCGCCTCGCTCATGCCGTCTTCGATCGTGATGATCGGATAGCGCGACACCAGATCAGCCAGATAGCGGGTGAACTCGCCAGAGGAAAAGCTGCGATGCTCGCTCTCCAGTTCGTATTTGCCGTCACGGAAGAACTCGGAGCTCGCCACGTCGAGGCCGAGGTAAATGTCCTTGCCCGGCTTGTAGCCCGCCTGCGCGATGGCCTGCATGATGATCTCGAGTGCCGCCTCGTTGGATGGCAGGTCCGGAGCGAAGCCGCCCTCGTCGCCCACCGCCGTTGCCATGCCCTGCTCGTTGAGCAGTTTCTTCAGCGTATGGAAGACCTCAGCGCCATAACGCAGCGCCTCGCGGAAGTTCTTCGCACCGACCGGCAGGATCATGAATTCCTGGATGTCGAGGCTGTTGTTGGCATGCGCGCCGCCGTTGATGATATTCATCATCGGCACGGGCATGACGTTGTTGTTGGGGTGCGTCAC
>CAYFPW010000118.1:0-5383 GCA_964345055.1 uncultured Steroidobacteraceae bacterium
CCGGGACTGCGGCTCGGCAAGCTGAACCAGAACCAGTTCGCTTATGAAGACGAGCGTGTGCTGGACGTGGTGATGCAGGGGCACCGCGAGATGTGGGCAGCGATGCAGGAGCGCGACCGCATTTACGCCAATCCCGAAGCCAGTGACGCCGACTTCATGAAAGCAGCGGAGCTCGAGGGCAAGTTTGCCGAATACGGCGGCTACACGGCCGAGGCGCGCGCCGGCAGCATCCTTCTGGATGCCGGTATCGAGGAGAATTTCCACAACGGCCCGATGCGCGAGGTGCCACCGGGTCTCAAGCTGCGTGTGCTGCTAGCCCAGGCGCTGTTCTCCAGCCCTGATGTGCTGCTGCTCGACGAGCCCACCAACAACCTCGACATCCATTCCATTGGCTGGCTGGAACGTGCACTGAACGAGTACGACGCGACGATGATCATCATCAGTCACGATCGCCACTTCCTGAACCAGGTCTGCACGCACATCGCTGATCTGGACTTTCAGCAGCTGAAGATCTACCCGGGAAACTACGATGACTTCATGCTCGCCTCGGTGCAGGCGCGGCAGCGGGTCGAGGCCGCCAACGCCAAGGCTAAAGACAAGATCTCTGACCTGCAGGAATTCATCCGCCGCTTCTCGGCCAATGCGTCCAAGGCGCGCCAGGCCACGTCGCGACGCCGCCAGCTGGAAAAGATCAAGATCGAGGAAATCCGCCCTTCCTCGCGGCAGAATCCCTTCATCCGCTTCGAGCAGAAGGTGAAGCTGCATCGCTCGGCGG
The DNA here is from genome assembly GCA_964345055.1 of uncultured Steroidobacteraceae bacterium. Lineage (GTDB taxonomy): Bacteria > Pseudomonadota > Gammaproteobacteria > Steroidobacterales > Steroidobacteraceae > FEN-1191. The sequence continues at coordinate 776 of CAYFPW010000118.1, forward strand.
TCAATATCGAGGAAATGAGCTTCCGTTATCCCGGCGCTGATCGCGATGTGTTTACCAAGCTCAGTTTCCATGTGGAAGCCGGCGAGCGCGTGGCCATCATCGGTCCGAACGGCATCGGCAAGACCACGCTGATGCGCTGCCTGGCCGGCGAACTCACGCCCACTCACGGACAGATCAACTGGGTCGAGAACGCGCAGCGTGGCTACATGCCGCAGGATCCGCAGGCGGAATTTGCCGAGCGGATCGACCTGTTCGCATGGATGTCGAACTGGACCGGCAAAGCCGACGATGACCAGTTGGTACGCGGCACGCTCGGACGCCTGCTGTTCTCAGGCGACGAGACCAAGAAGCCGGTGACGGTGCTCTCGGGCGGCGAGAAGGGCCGCATGATCTACGGCAAGCTGATCCTGACCAAACCGAACGTCATGCTGATGGACGAGCCGACCAACCACATGGATATGGAGACCATCGAGTCGCTGCAGATCGGTCTTGAGAAGTATCCCGGCACGCTGATCTTCGTATCGCATGATCGCGAGTTCGTTGGCAGTCTGGCGACACGTATTATCGAACTGCGCGCCGACGGTCGCTTCAGCGAATTCAAGGGCACCTACGACGAGTATCTGGACAAGCAGGGAGTGCAGGCCTGACTGCAACGGGTCCGCATTGAATTCAGGCGGTGGTCCGCGTAGCCTCGGACCGTCATGAAATTCCGCCTCCTGAGCGTAGTCACTGCCGCGGTAACACTCGGCGTATCGTCCGGCTGCAGCACGGTCCCTGTGCAATCCAGCCGTCAGCAGGCGCAGGCCTTGCTGCAGCGGTCCGCCGGCACACTGGTGCAATTTCCAGACAATGCTGACGCAGCCGAAAACGAGCTGCGGACGCTGCTGGCGGCCCCACTGGATGCCACCTCTGCGGTACGCGTTGCATGGCTGCGCAATGCCGACGCACAAGCCGCCTGTGCCCAGTTGGGCATCAGCACCGCTGATGTCTTTGCTGCGAGTCGACCGGCTAACCCGCGACTCGGATTGGCGTGGCTGTGGCCCAACCAGCACCGCGGTGATCGCAAGCTGGATGGCACGCTCGGATTCAGTCTCGACGATCTGATCAGACTCCCCTCGCGGCGTCAGTACGGCGCCGCGGAGCTGCGCGCCGCGCAGCAGCAACTCGCCGCACAGCTCTATGCGCTCGCTCTGGACACACTCGACGCCTGGCTGGAAACGACCGCCTCACAGCAACGATTGTCGGTGCGCCGCGCAATCGCGGAGAGCGCCCAAACTGCCGCCGAACTTGCGGAGCAATACCGTAAAGCCGGAAACATCAATGCCATCGAGACGGCGCTGCAGGCCGCCGCCGGCACCGAGGCAACCCTCTCACTGAGTCGAAGCGAACGCGATGCCAGCCGCAGCCTCTCCCACCTGCGCCAGATTCTGGGACTGACCGCAACCGATCCGGCACTGCAGTTACCCATGAACCTTCCGACTGCCGAGTCGCTGACTTTCGAAGCCCAGCCGCTGCACGCACAGGCTCGCAGTCAGCGACTGGATCTGGCAGCGGCGCGCAGCCAGATGGAGGCCGCCTCTTTGCGACTGGCGGCGACGCGTCGTTTCCGCCTGCTGGGCGGGAGCGAGATCAGCGTATTAGGCGAGCATGAGGGAGACAGCCGACGCACCGGTATCGGCGCTGGCATCGAACTGCCGCTGTTTTCGCAGGGACAAAGCGCCGTAGCGCGCGCAACCGCGGAACTGCAACTCGCCGAGGCACATGTACGGCAGCTCGAAGTCTCCATCGACGCGGAAGTCGATGCGCAACTGGAGCAACTGGCTCGCTCCTATGATGAGTACAGACAGTATCGTGAACGACTGATCCCGCAGCGCGAGTCAATCGTCGCGGGATTGAGCGAACAAGCCAATTTCATGCTCACCGGCCCCTTCGAACTGTTGCTGGCGCGACAGCAGTCCTATTCTGCCTATGAAGGTGCAGTCGATGCCTTGCAGTCCTGGTGGCAGAGCCGTGTGGCGCTGGCACGCGCACTTGGCGCACCGCTGCCGATGCCTGTCAGGGGGGATTAATCATGCACGTGTCACGTCGCAATCTGCTCATGGGCGCAGGCGTTGCTGTCACCGCCCTTCCCGGTGGCAACGCCGACGGCGCGCAGGCGCCAGCCACGCCACGAACTGCCGCGTCCACACAGGCAACCCCAGGCAGGGTCACAACTCTCAATGGTCGTTCGCTGGACTGGCGCATGGTCGATGGTGCGAAGGAATACCACCTCATCGCCAGCGAGTTTGAGCACGAGTTCGCACCAGGCTGTAAAGCGCGCTGCTGGGGCTACAACGGCAGCACCCCTGGACCCACCATCGAAGCGGTCGAAGGGGATCGCGTACGCATCCTGGTGACCAATAACCTGCCGGAGCCAACCTCAGTTCATTGGCATGGCATCCTGCTGCCCAATGGCATGGATGGTGTGTCCGGCTTGACACAAGCCCCCATCGGCGTTGGCGAAACCTGGGCCTATGAATTCACGCTCCGGCAGAACGGCACCTACCTGTACCACCCGCACGCCGATGAGATGACACAGATGGCGTTTGGCATGATGGGATTGTTCATCGTACATCCACGCGTGCCGCACCAGCCGATGTGTCAGCGTGACTTCGCATTCATCCTCCACAACTATGCGCTGCGACCTGGCAGCTACCGACCGGATCCTTCGGTGATGACCGATTTTGATCTGTGGACCTTCAACAGCAAGGTGTTCCCGGCCATCGACAGACTGGATGTGCGGCTGGGTGAGCGCGTTCGCATCCGCATCGGCAACCTGTCGATGTTCAATCATCCTATACATCTGCATGGTCACCGCTTCATGGTCACAGGATCGGACGGGGGGCGCTGGCCACAGGCGAGCTGGCGTCCAGAAACCACAGAGATCGTTGGCGTCGGTCAGACACGGGATCTGGAGTTCGTAGCCGACAATCCGGGCGACTGGGCGCTGCACTGTCACATGTCACATCACACGATGAATGCGATGGGGCACGGCATCCCCAATCCGGTGGGCGTGGCGCAGGCCGCACTGGCTGATCGGCTCGGAGCGCTGCTACCGGACTATCAGCCCATGAGTGGCAATGGCATGTATGAGCATGCGGACCACGCATCGATGGGACACATGCAGGGGCCAGAGAACACGCTGCCCATGACCATGGGTCGCGGACCCTTCGGACCCATCGGCATGGGCGGCATGATGACACTGCTCCGCGTCAGGCCCGATTACAGGGATGGTGTAGATCCGGGCTGGTACAGCGGCGACCAGCAACCCCGTGCGCGCCGCATCGTATCGCGGCCGGAAGCGGATGAGAACGATCAGTCATCCCATCATCGTTAAGCAATAGTCCGGATTATTTTCAGGAGATCGTGATGAAAGAGACTATCGCACCATTCACCATCGCATTGCTGCTGCCGCTACTGGCCATTGCGCATGCCATGGCCACTGCGACCACACCCGCCAACGGTGAGACACTGAAAACTGCTCCCACCGAGTTCACGCTGACCTTCAACGAGCCGGCAACACTCTCGCGAGTCACATTGCAGAAAACCGGAGAGATGGATGCGAAGGAAATCAGCCAGGTGCCCACCGTAGCTGCAGAGCGTGTCACGCTGCCGGCGCCGAAACTCTCACCGGGCGAATACACGCTGCGCTACCGCGCCGCAGGTCCGGACGGCCACGTCATGCCAGGCACAGTGAAGTTCACCATCGCGCCCTGACTAGTCGGGTATTCATAAAACCTCGCCTAAGCACCGGAACCCGCATGCTGCAGATACGACGTAGTGAAGAACGCGGCCACGCCAACCACGGCTGGCTCGATTCTTGGCACACCTTCTCTTTCGCCGACTATTTCGATCCGCGCTTCATGGGTGTCGGGCCGTTGCGCGTGATCAACGAAGATCGTGTGACACCCGGGAGCGGTTTCCCCACGCATGGTCACCGCGACATGGAAATCATCAGCTATGTGCTCGACGGAGAACTCGCCCATCGCGACTCCACCGGCAGCAGTTCGGTACTCCGCCCCGGTGATGTGCAGCGGATGAGTGCCGGAAGTGGCGTACGGCATAGTGAGTTCAACCATTCATCGACGCAGCCCGTGCATTTTCTGCAGATCTGGATACAGCCCGAGATCCTGGGCATCGCACCGGGCTACGAGGAGCGCACCTTCAGCGCTGCCGAGAAGCGTGGTCGCCTGCGGCTGATCGCATCGCCGGATGGCACCGACGGGTCGCTCCGCATACACCAACAAGCAAGCCTTTACGCCGGCCTGTTTGATAGCGAGGAACGCGGCACCCTGCAATGCGCATCGGGTCGCCTGCTCTATGCACATCTCGCCCGCGGCTCACTCACAGCGAATGGTGAAACACTGACAGCCGGCGACGCACTGCTGATCGATGCGGGGCCGCTGGAATTGGCCCATGGCCGGCACGGGGAGATTCTCGTCTTCGATCTGCCAGGCGGAGCATCCTGATCCGGCCTGAAGGCTCCGTATCAATTCTGACTGCGGCGTCAGCCGGCCGGCGATACAATGCCGACTCGGCAAACCGCCGCAGGACTGATTTTCTTACTTA
>CAYFPW010000119.1:0-5373 GCA_964345055.1 uncultured Steroidobacteraceae bacterium
CATCATGAATCGACTGTCCCATCTCGAAAAGCTCGAGGCCGAAAGCATCCACATCATGCGTGAGGTGGTTGCCGAGTGTGAGCACCCGGTGATGCTCTATTCCATCGGCAAAGACAGCTCTGTCATGTTGCATCTGGCGATGAAGGCCTTCTATCCGGCCAAGCCGCCGTTCCCGCTGATGCATATCGACACCACCTGGAAGTTCCGCGAAATGATCGCGTTCCGTGATGCCACGGCACAGCGGTTAGGACTGGATCTGCTGGTGCACGTCAATCAGGACGGTGCGGCCATGAATGTGGGCCCATTCAGCCATGGATCCGCGGTGCACACCGACATCATGAAGACGCAGGGGCTCAAGCAGGCATTAGATCGCTTCGGCTTCGATGCCGCATTTGGTGGTGCCCGGCGCGATGAGGAGAAGTCGCGCGCGAAGGAACGTGTTTTCTCGATCCGCTCCGCTCAGCACCGTTGGGATCCCAAGCGACAGCGGCCGGAGCTATGGCAGCTCTATAACGCGCGCAAGAGCAAGGGTGAAAGCATCCGGGTTTTCCCATTGTCCAACTGGACCGAGCTGGACATCTGGCAGTACATCCATCAGGAGCAGATCCCCATCGTTCCACTGTATTTCGCGGCACCGCGTCCGGTCGTGGAACGTGATGGCGGATTGATCATGGTCGATGACGAACGCATGCCGCTGCATCCGGGCGAGAAGCCCCAGATGCGCAGTGTCCGCTTCCGCACCTTGGGCTGCTACCCGCTCACCGGTGCCATCGAGAGTACTGCTGACACGCTACCCGGCATCATCGAGGAAATGCTGCGCTCGACGACCTCGGAGCGTCAGGGGCGCGTCATCGACAAGGATGCCAACGCGTCGATGGAGCAGAAGAAGCAAGAGGGCTATTTCTGATGCGTGCCGGCACGAGTGGCGTGGGTGGCGATGTCATGGCTTACCTGGAGGCGCAGGGTCGCAAGGATCTGCTGCGCTTCATTACCTGTGGCAGTGTCGATGACGGCAAGAGCACGCTGATCGGACGACTGCTGTATGAGTCGCACATGCTCTTCGACGATCAGCTCTCAGCACTGCAGAGCGACTCGAAAAAGGTTGGCACTCAGGGCGGGGAGCTGGATTTCGCGCTGCTGGTGGATGGGCTGGCGGCCGAGCGCGAGCAGGGCATCACCATCGACGTGGCCTACCGCTTCTTTGCCACGGAGAAGCGCAAGTACATCGTTGCCGATACGCCTGGGCATGAGCAGTACACCCGTAATATGGTGACTGGTGCATCGACCGCCGACGTGGCAGTGATCCTCATCGATGCACGGCGCGGCGTGTTGACGCAGACGCGCCGGCATAGTTTTCTGGTGTCTCTGATCGGCATCCGCCGCGTGGTGGTGGCGATCAACAAGATGGATCTGGTCGCCTATGACGCCACAGTGGCGCAGCGTATCGAGGCCGACTATCGTGCCTTTGCGCAGCAGCTTGGGCTGACCGACATGACTTTCATACCGCTGTCCGCGCTGCGCGGCGATAACGTCATCGATGCCGGCACGCAGATGCCCTGGTATCAGGGTCCGACTCTGATGCAGTTCCTGGAAACCGTTCCAGTCGGGCAGGGAAGTGCGGACCAGCCTTTCCGTATGCCGGTGCAGTGGGTCAATCGACCCAATCAGGAGTTTCGTGGTTTCTCCGGGCGTGTGGCTTCTGGCAGCGTTGCGCCCGGTGACGAGGTGGTCGTGCTGCCCTCCGGGCGTTCCAGTCGTGTGGCCCGCGTTGTCGGTGGCAGCAACGATCTGCCCTTGGCTGTGGCGGGACAATCCATCACTTTGACGCTGACGGATGAAATCGACATCAGCCGTGGTGATGTGATTGCCAGAGCTTCTGCGCCAGCACCCGTCGCCGATCAATTTGATGCAACAGTGGTCTGGATGAGTGAAGAGCCGCTGCTGCCCGGGCGTCCCTACCTGCTCAAGTGCGGCACTCGCACCCTCACGGCAACCGTGACGGCGATTCACCATAAGACTGACGTCAACACGATGGCCCAGAATCCGGCGCGGCAGCTCGAACTCAATGAGATCGCCTCATGCCGACTGACGCTGGATCGTCCGCTCGCGTACGACCTCTACGACGACAACCACGACACGGGTGGTTTCATTCTGATCGATCGCATCAGCAATGGCACCGTCGGCGCCGGTATGCTGCGTGCTGCGATTGCCCGCGACAACAACCTGCGCTGGCAGAGGCTGGACGTCAACAAGCAGAATCGGGCTGCACAAAAGGGCCAGAAGCCCTGCGTACTGTGGTTTACCGGTCTTTCGGGTGCGGGCAAGTCCACCATCGCGAATCTGGTCGAAAAACGGCTGTTCGATATGGGGCGTCATACCTACCTGCTCGACGGGGATAACGTCCGCCACGGCCTAAATCGCGATCTGGGCTTCAGTGACACTGACCGGGTGGAAAATATCCGCCGTGTCGCGGAGGTTGCGCGTCTGATGAGCGATGCGGGCCTGATCGTACTGGTGTCCTTTATCTCGCCGTTCCGCAGCGAACGCGCTATGGCTCGCGAGCTCTTTGGCGCTGGCGAGTTCATCGAGGTCTTCGTCGACACTGATCTGGCCGAGGCGGAGCGTCGGGATCCCAAAGGTCTGTACCGTAAAGCGCGAGCTGGCCAGTTGCGTAATTTCACCGGCATCGATTCACCCTACGAGCCGCCAGTGGATCCGGAGCTGCGCATCCGCACGGCGAATACGTCTGCTGAGCAGGCTGCGGAGCAGATCATCGTGCAGCTACGTCAGGCAGGCATGATCGATGTCGATGCGGTGTTCCTGCCATGAGCGTTGCAGCTGAACGGCGAGGATGGTTAGCCAGTGCCCTGCTGACGTTCGCGCTGTATTTGGTCAGCCACTCACTGGCCACCCCGGTTAGTGCAGCCGTTGCCTCTGACTTGGTGGTGGAGTCGGCACGCGTGGTTCAGTCCCTTCCAGGAAGCGACACAACCGTGCTCTACCTGACGCTCCGCAACGATGGGGCGCGCGCCGATCGATTGGTGGCAGCGTCCACGCCTGCAGCCAGTATGGTGCATTTGCATGCGGGGCAGCTGAAGGGCGGCGTCAACAATATGCGCTCGGTGACTGGCTTTGATGTGCCTGCGCATGGGCGATTGCAGCTGAGCGTGGGCGGTGATCACCTGATGCTGATGGGACTCACCGGTCAGCTCAAGCCGGGTTCCCGCGTCAAGCTGACTCTGATGTTCGAGCACGCCGCCGACCTCGAGGTGGACGTGCCGGTAGTCGAGCTGACGGGAAACTGACGCTGCGAAGGTCTGCCGCGACCGCCGGAGGCCTCCTATGACGATCTGGCTGTGACGCACGTCACACTATTCCGGGCATGTTTCTTGCTCCAATAAACGGCAATCTCATCAGGCGATCAGCCAGAGGAAAGTCGTGGCAGAAGCAGCCGAAAGGCCCCAGCGCTCACCGGTGGAACGGGCCGCCATCCTGTTGATGTCGCTGGGTGAGTCGGATGCCGCCCAGATGCTCAAACTCATGGATGCCAAAGAAGTCCAACGGGTCGGTGCCGCTATGGCGCAGCTCAGTGGCGTCTCGCGGGATGACATCGCTGAAGTGCTGCAAAGCTTCCACGGAGAGCTGGCTGAGCAGACTTCGGTCGGTATCGATTCCGGTGATTACGTCCGTCGTATGCTCACTGAGGCTTTGGGTGCGGAGAAGGCCGAGGGCATCGCTGATCGCGTTCTGGGCGTACGACCGGGTCGGGGCCTCGACGCGCTGCGCTGGATGGAGCCCGGCGGGGTCGCCGAAATATTGAGACGCGAACACCCGCAGATCGCGGCCATCGTGATGACCTGCCTCGATCCGGATCAGGCATCCAGCGTGTTGCTGATGCTGCCGGAGTCGGTGCGTGCCGATATCGTCATGCGCATTGCCAGACTGGAGAGTGTCAGCCCCTCTGCACTGAAGGAGCTGGACGCGGTATTCGAACGTCAGTTCTCGGGCACCATCGCTCACAAGGCAGCCGGTCTGGGTGGTCCGAAGGTTGCGGCTGGGATCATGAATCTGGTGGGCGCGACCAACGAGGCGCCGATCTTCGAGCAGATCGGAAAGGTGGATGCCGATCTCGTCACTGAGATCCAGGATCTAATGCTGGTCTTCAATGATCTGGTCGATGCCAATGACCGTGGCCTGCAGCAGCTTCTGCGTGAGGTGCCGGGCGAGCAACTGATCTTGGCCCTGAAGGCGGCGGATGAGAAAACCAAGAGCAAGTTCTTCCGGAACATGTCGGAGCGCTCAGCTGAAGCGCTGCGTGATGATCTCGCTAATAAGGGAGCCGTCAGGCTCAGTGAGGTCGAGGCTGCGCAGAAGGAGATTCTGCTTACGGCCCGCAGGCTGGCGGAGGAGGGGCAACTGCAGCTAGGCTCGAAGGGGGCTCAGGAGTACGTCTGAGCTGATCTGGAGCGGTTGCCGCAGTATAGTGGCCGCCATGGTCACTGCTCGAGGATTGCGTACGGAGGCGTTGGTAGCATGCTGCAGTCGGTGATTGCAGTCAGTGCCGGTGCGGCCGTGGGCGCATTGCTCCGTTGGCTGCTCGGTGTGGCGTTCAATGCGCTATTCCCGCCATTGCCGCTGGGTACACTGAGTGCAAACCTCCTCGGCGGTCTGCTGATGGGTGTGGCCCTGGGCTATTTCTCGCAACACGTCGAATTGCCCGATGCCTGGCGACTGCTATGCATCACGGGCTTTCTGGGAGGGCTGACGACTTTTTCTTCCTTCTCCGGGGACGTGACCTTGCTGCTGCGTGATGGGCGCATGGGTTGGGCATTGCTCAACATTGCAGCGCATGTCTTGGGCTCGTTGGTCATGACGGTTACTGGTCTTTGGATTTATTCGCTTTTGCGTCGCTAGCAGGGGATGGGTCCTTCCCGCGGGTATTGTTGTCGAAGAGGCGATAGGCGGGGCAATATCCGACCAGTCCGGTGAATATCGGCATCAAGCCGATCAGGGCCCAATGCCGATGAGGCGAAGCCGGGTGGATGAAGAACTGCAACAGTATCAAACTACCCAGCAGCACCCGAACGATCCTGTCGATGGTGCTCTCATTGAAGATCATGTGGCTTCCGTCCCTTGGTTCGCTGCGCAAGGCATGGGGACGGCAGTCTCATTTGTTTGCTCTCACGGGGCTAGTCGGGCGGTTCCTTAGGACTTTTCGGGAGTTACCTAGGGCCTGTACGTGGCTGTTTGCCCCCTTGAACTGCCGTTGGCTGCCCTCAGGAAGGGATCATAGGGTGCGCTGTTGCACCAAATGATCTAGGAGAGCGTTCATGGCTACGATTCGTTGGGAGCCTTTTGGAAGGCTGGACCACC
>CAYFPW010000120.1:0-5256 GCA_964345055.1 uncultured Steroidobacteraceae bacterium
GAGGCGCAGCCGTCCTTGTTCTCGATGATGCGCATGAGGCAATCGATGGCGTCGCCCACATAGGTGAATGAACGGCGCTGCTTGCCGCCATCCACTAACTGGATGGGCTTGCCGTGCAGAACGTTGGAGAGGAACTGCGTGAATACGCGCGAGCTGCCTTCCTTCGCATCCAGAAGATTATCCAGACGCGGACCGATCCAGTTGAAGGGTCGGAACAGCGTGTAGTCGAGACCATCGCGAACGCCATAGGCGTAGATCACGCGGTCGAGCAGCTGCTTGGAGCAGGCGTAGATCCAGCGCTGCTTTTCGATCGGGCCGTAGACCAAGCTGCTCGTCTCCTCATCGAGCACCGAGTCCGGGCTCATCCCGTACACCTCGGAAGTGGAGGGGAACAGCAGACGCTTCTTGTATTTGACGCAGTCGCGAACGATGGTGAGGTTGGCCTCGAAATCCAGCTCGAACACGCGCAGCGGATCCTTGACGTACTGCAGCGGGTTGGCGATCGCCACCAGCGGCAGGATGACATCGCACTTGCGCACGTTGTACTGGACCCACTCACGGTTGATGGTGATGTCACCCTCGACAAACTTGAAGCGCGGATCCTTGAGAGAGTCGCCCAGCTTGTCATCGGAGATATCCATGCCGAAGACCTGCCAATCGCGCTTGGCAAGGATCTGCTCGGTCAGCGTGCTGCCGATGAAGCCGTTCGCACCCAGGATCAGTACCTTCAAAGCCATTCTCAGGTTCCCTATTGACTATTTAGCCGCTTCCACTGCCAGCACGCCGTAGCGCCCCGGAACGGAGTCGTACACGACTTCATGCGAGGGCAGCTGCCCAGGATCAAGCGACGCATGGTACTCGCCCAGGCTGGTCAACTGATAGCCCTGGGCCTTCCAGCCAGCCAAAAGCTGTCCGAACTCTCCCGCCAGCTTGCGGCCCTCAAGTTCGGCATGCAGCGTGTAGACATGGTCACGTGGCGTGGCGCCAGCGCGCGCCGGGTCGGTCAGGGACAGCAGATGTTCCACCGGTGAAGTGCCGGCCAGATCGGGCCGACCGATCAGTTCATCAAGCGTTGGCAGGGTGGTGGGGAGTTCGACGCAACGGCTCGGCCGTCCGCCAATCAGCGGTCGGTAGGGGGCCTGCCCGCGGGTGTCCGAGGCGTGCGTGAATCCCAGCGTCTCCAGCAGCGCGAAGGCATGGGCATTCATCTGCCAGCCGGCGGCGCAATGCACACGCGGTGCTGCGCCGAAAATTTCAGCATGGCGGTTCACTGCCAGGCGCATCAGACGCTCGGTCCACAAGCGGTCTTCGTTCATCACGAAGTCCTGCCAAAGAATGTGATCCCAGGTGTGTACGCCCACCTCGAAGCCCGCGTCGCGCACGGTGCGCATCAGTGGAGCGCAGCGACGCCCGATGTCCGGACCCGGAAGAAGTACCCCATACAGCAGGGTCTTCAGTCCGTAATGCTCGAGCACTGAGGTACGCGAGACCTTGGCGAGAAATCCCGGACGGAAGACGCGCCGGAGGGCGCGACCGGTATGGTCAGGGCCCAGGCTGAACAGGAAGCTCGCCTGTGCTTCATGCCGCTGACAGATATCCAACAGCGCGGGCACGCCGAGCTGCGTGCCGACGAATGTATCGACATCGATCTTCAGTGCGAGGCGCATGGCAGAGCCTGTGGTCGGCCGGCAAGTCTTACGGCGAGCGCATCGATGGGGAGAGGGCGACCACCCAAAGCCACCTCAAGCACGCGCAGCACGGCGCCGTCTCCGGCTTGTGCGTAAACATGACCCTGTTCGCTGTACAGGGTTGGCACTGCATGCGGACCGCGGAGATTCGGCAGTAGGCGCGTCCGGTACAGCAACAGCTCGAGATCTCCCGCACGCGTGCTGGCTCCGGGATAGGGGGGCGCCACGGCGCGCACCAAATTGTGGATCTGCTGCGCGGGGAGCGACCAGTCGATGACACCATCGGCTGCCTTGCGACCGCCGAAATAGCTGCCGCTCGCCAGATCCTGAGGAATGTTCGCGGCTGTGCCGTCGATCAAACGTGGCAGGGTCCGATGGAGACAGACCTCGGCGGCCACAACCACCTTGCGGAATACGTCCACCGCCAGATCGTCCGGGAGGATGGGCACTGACTGCTGATCGACGATATTGCCTGCGTCGGGTTTCAGCGCCATGTAATGAAGGGTGGCGCCAGCCTCGCTCTCACCATGAATGATGGCCCAGTTGATCGGTACGCGGCCGCGATAGCGCGGCAGCAATGAACCATGCATGTTCAGTGCTGCGTGCTTGGGCGTCGCAAGCAGTTCAGCTCCGAGCATCGAGCGGTAATAGAACGAGAACAGGAAGTCAGGCGCCGCCGCACGCACCTTAGCGATGATTTCAGGACGATTGGGATCTGCCGGCGTGATGCATGGAATGTCGTAGCGGGCCGCCAGTTCGGCAACACTGGAAAACCAGATCTGCTCTTCCGGATTATCCGTATGCGTCAGCACGAGACGCACGTCGACACCCTGTGCCAGCAGCACAGACAGACAACGCACGCCGACGTCGTGATAGGCGAAGACGACAGCGCTGGTCATTCCGCGTGCCCCTCACCTTGCTGGAGAACGGCCTGAATCAGATAGCGCGGTCGTCCACGTACCTGAGCATAGATACGACCGACATACTCGCCCAGCAGCCCGACACCCAGCAGCAGCACGCCGAGGATGAAGAACGCCAGACTGAAGAGCGTGAATACGCCTTGCGCGTCAGCGCCATGAAGGATTCGCTCGAACATGATGTATACGAACAGAGCCAGCGCAACGCCCGCCACCACCAAACCGACCAGTGAATAAATCTGCAGCGGCACGATGGAAAAGCCGGTCATCAGGTCGAAATTCAGGCGCAGCAGTCGGTACATCGAATACTTGGATTCGCCGGCAGCCCTCTCTTCATGCTTGACCGGAATCTCGGTGGGATTGCGTGCAAACAGGTAGGCGAGTGCAGGAATAAAAGTATTCACTTCGGGGCACTGGTTGATGGCATCCACGACCTGGCGCGAATAGGCGCGCAGCATGCACCCCTGGTCGGTGATCTGGATGCTGGTCGTGCGCTCGCGGATGAGATTGAGCACCTTGGAGGGCCAGCGTCGCAGAATGCTGTCCTGACGCATCTGACGAATGGTGCCGACATAGTCGTGCCCCTTGTCCATTTCCGCCAGCAGGTTCCCGATCTCCTCCGGGGGGTTCTGCAGATCCGCATCCAGCGTGACGATGTGCTGGCCGCGCACTTGGGCGAAGCCGGCGAGGATGGCATTGTGCTGTCCGAAGTTGCCAGCGAAAACAACTACGCGCGTGACGTCAGGACGCTTCTGGAACTGCTCGCGCAGCAGCGCTACCGAATTGTCGCGACTGCCGTCATCGACAAAGATGATCTCGTAGCTGCGGCCCAGCGCATCCAGTGCCGGATACAGCCGCGCATACAGTTGTTCCAGTCCGGCCTGCTCGTTGTAAACGGGGATGACTATAGAAACCTGCGGCATGCTCATCGCGCGTTGTCCTTGAAGATATCGGCCATGGCAGCGCAAACGCGATCCACGTCAGCGTCGCTCATCATCGGGAACATGGGCAGTGAGACGGTCTCACGCCCAATTCGTTCTGCGTTGGGAAACTGTCCCTCGTGGTAGCCGAGTCCGCGGTAGTAGCTGAACAGGTGAATGGCCGGGTAGTGCACGCCGACACCTATTCCGCGTGCGTGCATGAGCTTGATGAATTCGCCGCGACTGATGCGCAAATGATCCAGCGGCAGAAGGGGCGCGAAGATGTGCCAGCTGTGATCGCCTGCCGGACCGCGCGCCGGGAGGCGAGGTGCTGGAATCGCACGCATCTTCTCGAAGTATCGCTCCGCCAATTCTTGACGCCGCGCATTGAAGCTATCCAGTCGTGCCAGCTGCCCCAGTCCGACGGCTGCGGCCACGTCGGTGAGGTTGGCTTTGCCGCCAGGAAAAGTGCACTCGGCACTGCCGTCGGCGTGGCGCTCCAGGCCATGGAAGCGGTGCAGCTCGAGCAAGCGCAGCTCGTCTGGATCATCAGCTACCACCGCGCCGCCCTCAATGGTGGTCATGTTCTTATTAGGATGGAAACTGAACACCACGATATCGCCAAGGGCACCGATATTGCGGCCCTTCCAGCGCGTGCCAATGGCATGGGCCGCATCCTCGATCACTCGCAGGCCGCGACGGCGTGCCAGCGCATGCAGCGCATCCATGTCGAGCGGATGACCGGCAAAATGCACCGGCATGATGGCGCGGGTGCGTGGTGTGATGGCCGCTTCGACCGCCTCCAGATCGATGTTGCGCGTGTCCAGATCCACGTCCACGAACACGGGTCGTGCGCCCACGCGAGCGATGACATTGGCCGTGGCCACGAAACTCATGGCGGGCGTGATCACTTCATCGCCGGGCTTGATGCCGATCATCAGCAGCGCCAGTTCCAGACCTGCGGTAGCCGAGGTCAACGTACGCACGGGCCGGCCGCCACAGAAATCAGACAGCTGCCGCTCCAGCTCCTGCACCTTGGGGCCGCTGGCCAGCCAGCCGGAGCGCAGTACCTGCGCCACCGCCTGCACGGTTGCTTCGTCGACATCAGGGCGAGTGAAAGGAAGGAATTCCACGATACAGCGAGCTCCCAGGCTTGCGGAAAATCAGGACCGAGTCAGCAGCCAGACACCGACGATGATCACGCTGATCGCCAGCACACGCTGGAGATTCAGCGCCTCGCCGAACAGGTACCACGCCGCCAGCGCATTGAGCACATAGCCCAGCGACAGGAACGGGTAGGCGAGGCTGACCTCAACGCGTGACAACGCCGCAATCCAAACGGCGACGCTGACAGCATAGCAACCAAGGCCCAGCCAGATGAACGGTTGGAGAGCCACGCGCATGGCAGTGTCGAGCAGGCCGTCGAGTGCCAGCGAAACCGTACCAAGGCGGTTAGTGGCTGCCTTCAGTGCCAGCTGAGCGATCGCATTGAGCAGGACACCCGAGAAGAGATAGCTGAAGGTGATGCGATTCATGGGTTCCTTGCGATGACCACCATCGTGGTGGAAGTGAAGAGTACCTGCGCCTCGAGTCCCTGCGCCATCAGCGAGTGCCAGGTTGCCGGATCCACGACTGCAGCAGCCTTGGGCGCGGCCTGCCAGGCCGTGCTGAACTCTTCGATCGTGTCCAGATGATTGCGCACGCCGTCGTCAAACTGTGTTTCCAGTTCGC
>CAYFPW010000121.1:0-5215 GCA_964345055.1 uncultured Steroidobacteraceae bacterium
CAGGCGAGAGTGAGAGGATGTGCTGATGCACCCGCAGGCGCACATCGGCCACCACTCGCTCACCCAGCCACGAGACGATATAGAAGCGCGTGGCTGAGGCCGCGCCCATAAAAACCACGACTGCCTGCAGCCCGAGGAAGTAACGCCCGATGTGTTCCGGGTTGCCGGCTGCGAAGCCACGATCAATGACCAGTCGCACGGCATAGGGCAGCACCAGCGTTGCACTGGCCGCAGCGGCCAGTGCTACCAGCGCTGCGACGATGCGCAGGCGGTACGGACGCAGGAATCCAGCCAGAGCCAGCAGCGGCGCAAGGCCGCGCGTGGAGTGTGCAAGGCGAGCCTGAGAGCTGGCGGCGGAGGGTGAGGGGGCTGAGGTGTTCAACGATACTCCGAGTGCTGGTCAGGGCTATTATCTCACGCGTACCAGCCTGCGGGCTGGGTGGCCTGTCGCTTCCCGAAAGGAAACTGTCATGACTTCATCGAGTGCTGGCTCTGCGGCGGCGGTGCAACGCGGGCTCAACGGCCTGTTATTGCTTTTTGTGGGCAGCGGCTGCGCGGCGCTCATCTATGAAGTCGTCTGGTATCAGTCGCTGGCTTTGATCGTCGGCAGCAACGCTGTGTCCATGGCGGTGGTGCTGGCCACATACATGGGGGGGATGAGCCTCGGAAGCCTCGCTTACCTGCGCTGGCAAAATCGCTATGCTCACCCGCTGCATGTCTACGCGCGGCTTGAGCTGCTCATCGCGTGCTGCGCGCTGCTGGTGTTGTACGCATTGCCCTGGGCCGGCGGCCTGTATATCGGCATCGGCGGGAGCGGGGCCCATGGGGTGCTGCTGCGCGGCTTGTTCTGCGCGTTGTTCCTGCTGATACCAACCATGGCCATGGGCGCCACGCTTCCCGCCGCCGCATCTTGGCTTCGCGGCAGTCCGCAGGGCGTCAGCCGCGTCGGCTTTTTTTACACCGCCAATATCTTTGGCGGCGTTGCCGGTGCGCTGATCGCCGGCTTCTACCTGCTGCGTGTCTACGACATGCAGGTGGCCAGCTTCGTCGCCATGGGGCTCAACATTCTCGTCGCGATGGGCGCGTGGCTGTTGGCCGTCGGCAGCGGCAACCACACAGCCGCTGATAGCAATGCGCTGCATACCGACGACGCGCGCCTGGTGGCGCCGGTCGCGCCGACGTTGGTCTACGCAACCATTGCCATCTCCGGGGCCTGCGCACTGGGTGCGGAAGTGATCTGGACACGCAATCTGGCGCTCCTGTTGGGAGGCACTGTTTACACGTTCTCGCTGATTCTCGGCGCAGTGCTTGCCGGTCTGGCGGTCGGCAGTGCAATCGGTGCGAGCGCAGCACGCAATCTCCGCAGCGCACGACGTGCACTGGCGCTCTGCCAAGTCGGTGCCATGATCGCGCTGGCGTGGGCGGCCTGGTGGCAGGTCGTGGCATTGCCGAACTGGCCGATCAATCCGCAGCTCGCACCTTCACCGTGGTTCATGTTCCAGCTCGATTTCGTGCGCGCCTTGTGGAGCGTGCTGCCGGCCGCCATTTGCTGGGGCGCCAGTTTCCCGCTCGCAATCGCCGCAGTAGCTGACGCCGAACACAGCAGCAGCCGCGCAGTGGCGCGCGTCTACACGGCCAATACGCTTGGCGCCATCGTTGGCGCGTTGCTGGTCAGTCTGGTTTTGATTGAACACCTCGGCACGCAGCGTTCGCAGCAGCTTTTGATGTCGCTGTCAGCGCTGGGCGCTCTCATCATGCTGCTGCCGGCACATATGGGCGCCAATCCGCACACGGCAGCGCGATCACGGAGTAACGCGCTCGTGGCGGCGCTGGCTACTCTGGGCTTGTTTGTGATCTCGCTCCCGTTTGTCCAGCCGGTGCCCGGGATATTGGCCGGCTACGGTCGTTGGGCCGTCACCTGGCTGAAGAGCCACGGTGAGTTCATCTTCATTGGTGAGGGGCGCAACGCTACGCTGGCGGTCTCGCAGATGGACACTGGTGTGCGCAACTACCACAACGCCGGCAAGGTGCAGGCCTCTAGTAGCGCCGATGACATGCGTCTGCAACGCATGCTCGGCCACATGACCACGCTGCTGGTGCAGCATCCTGAAAATGTACTGGTCATTGGTTGCGGAGCCGGTGTGACCGCCGGCGCCGTCAGTATCGATCCGGAAGTCAAAAGCGAGACCATCGCTGAGATCGAACCGCTGGTACCGCGCGTGGTGAGCACTTACTTCAGTAAAGAAAATCATGCCGTCATTCAGAACCCAAAAGTGAAAGTGCATCTCGACGATGCGCGCCACTATCTGCTGACTACCAATGAAAAGTTTGATGCCATCACGGCCGATCCGTTCGATGTCTGGGTGAAGGGCTCTGCGAACCTCAACACCCTTGAGTTCTATCAGGAGATGAAGAGGCACCTTAAACCCGGCGGCGTAGTCACCGCCTGGGTGGCCTTCTACGAGACCGATGCTGCGTCCTTCAAGAGTGAGCTGGCCACATTCATGCAGGTGTTTCCCTACAGCATGGTGTTCGGCAATCTCTCCGGCGGCCAGGGTTACGATGGTGTGCTGGTTGGGTCTGCGGAGCCACTACAGATTGATGTGGCTTCAATCGAGACTAAGCTGCACGAGCCGCGCTATGCGCCGGTGCTGCAATCACTTCAGGACGTCAACTACGGTTCGTCAGTCGCGCTATTCGGTACCTTCGCCGCGCACGGTTCGCAGTTGCGCAACTATCTGGCTGATGCGCAGATCAATCGCGACCGTAACCTCCGACTGCAGTACTTGGCTGGCATGGCGCTGAACCAGTACGAGCAGTCGCAGCTCTACAGCGATCTGAAGGCCAACGGCGGCTGGATGGAAGGCCTGTTCACCGGCGATGCGGTGACTCTGGCCAAGGTGCGCAGCGCAATCGTCGCGGGCCGGTGATCAACGGATTCTGACTCCGTCGATGCGGAAGCGCAGTCGCTGCAGCTGATCGGCGCTCATCGGGCCCAGTGGCGTGTCCACTGCTACGGTCTTACCGGCCTGAAGTTGCAGCGGTACGGTCTGCGCACTGCCGATCTGCGTTGCGCCTCCGGCTGTGTTCAGCAGGAACGGCGTCACCGTCACGGCGGTGACGTCCAGTGTCGAGCGGTTCTGCAGCAGCAGCTGCACGCGGCCCAGGGCATTCGATTGCGCGCTGGTCGAGAGATAATTGGCGGGGTTTTGCGGGAGATCTATCCTCTGGAATTCCGCTGTCGCCAGCTGCCCATATTCACTCGCCGAGCTGGCTGCCGACTGATACAGCTTCATGGCCCCCGTAGCGTCGCCGCGCTCCTGCGCGATGTTGCCGAGGAAGTACGCCGCGGGTGCGTTCGGTAGCAACTCATTACTGCGCGCGAGCAGCTGCTCCGCCTTCGTCTTGTTGCCGAGCCGGAACTGCGCGATTCCCTGGCCGAGATAGGCGCCGAAGTAACTGCTGTCCATGGACAATGATTTCTCGTAGAGCGGTATGGCGTCGGCAGAACGTTTTTCCGCCAATGCGATGTCACCCAGCAACTGTGGGATACGCGCCTCGCGCGGCAGTAACTGCTGGGCTTCGGTCGCCAGCTTCAAGGCGTTGGCAAACTCCTTTTTGTTGGCCGCCGCTAACGCCTGATCATATTTTTCGTAGCCCGGTTTCATCGCGCGCAGCGCGGCGGTACGCTCCAGATATCGCTCCGCACCGATCTCTCCGCCGGTGGATTTCAGCTGCGCCAGCGTGGCTTGATTCTGCTGCACACGCAGATCGGACGGTGGATGCGAGGCGAACAGGCCGTCGACCCAGCTCTTGCTCTTTGTGCTCTGCTCCTGACTCAGGCGCACGAAAGTCTGCTGCAGCGTGACGGCAGCGCCCAGGTCATAGCCGGCGCGCTGCATGTAGATCATGCCGTAGTGATCGGCTTCGGATTCCTGATCGCGGCTGTACTTCATCTGCAGCATCGCAGTGCTCATTCCCGCGCCCTGAAGAGCGATGTTGGCGATATTGGCGTTGGTGTTGCTGGTTGCAATGCCCACCTGTGCAGCGACCATGCCCGCCTGCAGCAGCGTGCCGCGCTCCTGTGCGCGGGCGCCATGGCGCGCAGCCGCGTGAACGATCTCGTGACCGAGCACGGCTGCAAGTTCCGCTTCGCTTTGCAGTTCCATGAGAAGACCACGGTTCACCGCAATCTTGCCACCTGGTAGGGCCCACGCATTCGGCACGCTGTTGTTCAGTACCTTGAATTCGTAAGGCAACTTGCGGTCTGACACGGCTGCCAACTTCTGTCCGACTTCATTGACGTACGCGGTCAGTGCTTCATCCACGGTGAAGTCACCACCTTCGCTTTGGCGCGTCGGCGAGTAATGGAGCTGTCCCTGACTGATCTCTGAGGCCTCAGAAACCAGTTGCAGCTCGGTTTTACCGGTCACCGGATTGGTGCCGCAGGCTGCCAATGCCAGTGCCATCATTGGCAGGGCAGCCCGGAGCCGGACTCTCGATACGGCACGATGCAGCAGCGTCATCACAATTCCTCGCTCCCGTCTCCACGGCGGACGGCGGTCAGTTCATGCAAAATACCACGCATGCGCAAACCTCTACGTGAGCTGCTTGTCCGGCGTGTGTTGCCGCCCGCCTTCCTGCAGCTTTACCGCGGCGTCGGCGCCACGTGGCGCTATGTGCCGCACCACGAGGATGTCTTGCGAAGTGCCGTATTCGGCGATCGCCCCGTGGTCGGTGCCTTCCTGCATGCGCGCACCTTCCAGCTGCTGCGCTACTTTGCGCGCCCCGAGTGCGGTCGCTGGGCGCTGATGTGCTCCCAAAGTCGCGATGGCGATGCCATTGCCTACGTCGAGCAGCGGCTGGGATTCCAAGTGGTGCGCGGCTCCAGCGGGCGTGGCGGCGCGCGCGCGCTGGTCAGCCTGATTAAATTGCTGCGGGATTCGCCGGGCATGTGCGCCGGGCTATCCATCGACGGATCGCGCGGGCCGCGCGGCATCGCCCAGGCCGGCGGGTTGGTGCTCGCGCAGAAGACCGGTGGTGTGGTGCTGCCCATCGCCGCCTCGACGCGACATTGCTGGGTTTACGGGCGTTCCTGGGACCGCCTGACCGTGCCGCGCCCGTTTGCGGAGATCCATGTGGATGTGGCCGAGCCAATCGCCGTGCCGGCGTCGGCCGATGCGGCGGAAATCGAGCGGTTGCGGCTGCAGCTGGA
>CAYFPW010000122.1:0-3993 GCA_964345055.1 uncultured Steroidobacteraceae bacterium
TACGGCAGTGGAGCGGGATGACATACGGAGAGGTGGCCGAGTGGTCGAAGGCGCTGGACTGGAATTCCAGTAACATCTTCACGGGTGTTCGTGGGTTCGAATCCCACCCTCTCCGCCACTCAGTCACCGCGCTTCGGGCCAGCAGCAACTTTTCTATGGTGGTCCGTGCCGGTTCCTTCGCGATGCCGCGCCGCCAATCCCGTCAGGCCCGGAAGGGAGCAGCGGCAACGGTTGCTGCATGCGCCGGAGTTCGGCCGGCACGGATCGCCTCCTGCACAATACGCACATGAGTTACACCGTACTGGCCCGCAAGTGGCGTCCGCGCAGCTTTGCCGAGATGACCGGTCAGGAACACGTGCTGCGCGCCCTGAGCAATGCACTGGACAGCGGTCGGTTGCACCATGCCTTCCTGTTCACCGGCACGCGCGGTGTCGGCAAGACCACGGTGGCTCGCATCTTGGCGAAATGCCTGAACTGCGAGCGAGGCGTTACCAGTCAGCCCTGTGGTGAATGTTCTTCCTGCCGTGAGATCGATGCAGGCCGCAATCCCGACGTGCTGGAAGTCGACGCCGCCTCCCAGAGCAAGGTCGATGAGACGCGTGAACTGCTCGACAACGTTCCCTATGCCCCGGCGAAGAGCCGTTTCAAGGTGTACCTCATCGACGAGGTGCACATGCTGTCGACGGCCTCCTTCAACGCATTGCTCAAGACTCTCGAAGAGCCGCCGCCGCATGTGAAGTTCCTGCTGGCTACGACCGATCCGCAGAAGCTGCCGCCAACGGTTTTGTCGCGTTGCCTACAGTTCAATCTGAAGAACTTGTCGGTCAGCCTGATAGCAGCCCGCCTAAAGTACATTCTCGAAGCGGAGCAAGTGACCTTCGAGCCAGCCGCGCTGCAGTTGCTCGCCGCGGCCGGCGACGGGAGTCTCCGTGACGCCCTCTCGCTGCTCGATCAGTTGCTGGCCTTCGGCGGCGGTCGGGCCGATGAGGCCGGTGCGCGGGCCATGCTCGGCACGGTTGACCGCGAACAGGTGCAACGTCTGGCGGAATTGCTTGCGACCGGCGAGCTCGCCCCGCTGATGTCCTACGCGCAGACGTTGGAAGAGTGGTCGCCGGACTACGAGCGGATGCTGGTGGATCTGGCTGGTCTGCTGGAGCGTGTGGCACTGGTGCAAGCTTTGCCTGAGTACGCCGGCGATGAGCTTTATCCGGCCGAGCTGCTGCGCTCGCTGGCCCAGCGACTCGATGCGGCGGATGTCCAGCTGTACTACCAAACCGCATTACTCGGCCGTCGCGATCTGCAGCTTGCACCGGATCCACGCAGTGGTTTTCGTATGACTCTGGTGCGGATGCTGGTGTTTCGCCCTGCGGGTATTGCGCCGGGCGGCCCGGAGGGCGCTGTTGGAAATAGGGCTGGTGTTGCCAGGGCCGTCAGCCCTATCGCTGTGGGCAGCGGGGCGGGTGCAACGCCTCCACCGCCCTTGGGCGTGACGCCGCGAGAGCCTTCTAGCGGAGGCGATCTGGATTGGCCAACGGTTCTGGCCTCTCTGGACCTTTCCGGAATGGCCAAACAGTTGGCACAGCATTGCAGCTACCTTGGTCGTAGCGGCGGAGTGGTGCGCCTCGCCTTGGATGCCCGTATGAATGGCGTTGCTACGGCAGCGCAGATCGACAAATTGTCGCAGGCGCTGTCCGGGTATCTGGGCGAGACGGTCCGCGTGGCCTTCGAGAAAACCGCTGCGCCAGCCGTATCGCCGGCGCGCCAGCGCGAGCTGGACGCGGAGACCCAGCAGACCGAAGCGCGCACTGCCTTCGCGGGGGATGCGGGAGTGCTAGCGTTGCAACAGCAGTTTGGTGCAACCATTCATGCGGATTCGGTCCGTCCGCTGGATAAAGATTAGTTTGCGGGAGAGTCTGATATGCGCGGAAACATCGGCAATTTGATGAAGCAGGCCCAGGCCATGCAGACCAACATGCAGAAGGCGCAGGCCGAGATCGCATCAATGGAAGTCACCGGTGAATCCGGCGGTGGCATGGTGCGCATCACCATCACGGGTCGGCATGAAGTCAAACGCGTGCAGATCGAACCGGGCGCTGCCAGCGAAGACCGCGAGCTGCTCGAAGATCTGATTGCTGCTGCAATGAACGACGCCGTGCAGAAGGCGGAGGCCCTCACCCAGGCCAAGATGTCCAGCCTCATGGGTGGCATGCAGTTGCCGCCAGGCTTCAAGATGCCGTTCTGAGGGCCGCCGAGTAGTGAAGCATGCGGCAGCACTGGCGGATCTGATCGAGGCGTTGCGCGCGCTGCCTGGCGTCGGGCCCAAGAGTGCGCAGCGGATGGCTTTCCACCTCTTGCAGGATGCGCGTCCGGCGGCGCAGAAACTGGCGGTCTGCCTGACCCGTGCGGTGGAGACCATGGGTCATTGTCAGCGGTGCCGCATGCTGACCGATGCGCCTATCTGTGAAATTTGCGCCAATCCTCAGCGCGATGGCGCCCAGCTATGTGTGGTCGAGTCGCCCGCTGACGTCATGGCTGTCGAGCAGACCGGTAGTTATCGGGGGCGATACTTCGTGCTCATGGGGCATCTCTCGCCTCTGGATGGTATCGGTCCGGACGAGCTGGGCGGACGCGAATTCGAAGCACTGCTGGCCGCTGGCGGGGTGCAGGAGGTGATTCTTGCAACCAACCCCACCGTGGAGGGCGAGGCGACCGCACACCTGTTTTCGCAGCTGGTGCGTCGTTACGGTATTGGTGCCTCTCGCATCGCCCATGGCGTGCCGATTGGCGGAGAAATCGAATACGTCGATGGCGGCACGCTGGCCCATGCGCTGGCCGGTCGTCTTACCGTACGCTGAGACCGGATCAGCGCGGACCGTTCCTCACTCGGCGCAGGTGGTCGTCATAGAGTCGACGTAGGCGGCGATAACTCTCGTAACGTCTGGCGGTGAGCTGGCCCGTTTCGACGGCGGCGCGCACGGCACACCCGGGCTCCTCCAGATGACGACAATCCGAGAAGCGGCAGGGCTGCTGCAGCGAGTCGATCTCGATGAAGCCGAGGCTGGGCGGCGACAGGCGCTCGGGAGCGGGTGCGAAGTCACGCACCCCGGGTGAATCGAGCAGCTCGCCTCCGCCTGGCAGTCCGTGAAGCGATGTTGCGGTCGTGGTGTGTCGACCATCCCGATCACGCATCAGCTCGCCAATACGAGCCTGGCTGTCCGGTATCAGCGCCTGCAGTAGCGATGACTTTCCCACACCGGATTGGCCCACCAGCAGCGAGGCATGGCGGCTCAGTTCCGTGCGCAGCGCCTCGAGTCCGGCGCCGGTTCGTGTGGAACAACGCAGCAATGGGTATCCACTGTGCTGGTAATGGGCCAGTTCGGCTTCCATCCGCTCATCGCAGGGCAGGTCGGACTTGTTGTGCACCAGCAGCGCCCTGGCCGGCGCGCTGGCTGCCGCGGCCAGATAGCGATCGATGACAAACCAGTCAGGCTCCGGCACGGCAGCAGTCACCACCACCAGCAGATCGATGTTGGCAGCGACCAGTTCCGGACGGCCCTGCGCATCACTGCGATAGATCGCGCTGCGGCGGGGTAGGGATTCCAGAACGTGCCAGATATCGTGCTGCTCGTCGCGGCGGCAGGTCACCCGGTCCCCGCACACGACCTGGGTGCCGCGGCCAAAAACACGGGCGGCATGACGCATGCCATGAGCGTCGAGGATGAACAGGTGACGACCGTGCGCGGCGACTACCTGTGCCTCATGGAGTGCTTCTGCCGGCATGGAGGAACGACTCATCCTGCTATGATGCCTCAACATGAACAATGACCGCCTCATTTGGATCGATCTCGAGATGACGGGCCTCAAGCCGGAGGAAGACGTCATCATCGAAATCGCCACGGTTGTCACTGACAACGACCTGAATGTGATCTCCGACGGTCCTGTATTCGCCATCTGGCAACCTGAAACGGCGCTGGCGCGGATGGATGACTGGAA
>CAYFPW010000122.1:4093-5210 GCA_964345055.1 uncultured Steroidobacteraceae bacterium
TGGCTGAAGCGTGCGGCCTGCATGCTATAGTCGGATCGTGATCAGCGAATCAAATCTGCTTGTTTCCTGGCGCACGCGACCCCGAGGGTTGATCGCGCTGATGGGGCTTTACGAAAGCAATTACCTGCGGCTGACGACACTAGCTGGGTATCCGCCGAGCCTTACGGGCACCTCAACGTCGCGGGTGGACGGCGACTGCGAATTGCGACTGTCAGTGGTGGATCGATCCCGCTACACCACTGATCTGTCACTGACCTATCTGCTCCCGGCGGAGGCAGGCGGCGCAGGTCCGACGATGGCCGCTCCCGACATGTTGGTGCGTGCCTATCACGACGCCAGGCTGGTCGAGGCGCTGCCCGCGGCCGGTAGTCCCGACCGCGATCTGCAGCAGTGTTGGTCGCGCAACATGATGCTGAACAAGCTGCTCGAATACTGCACCGAGCGCGGCCACCGTTTTTCCTGATTTATCCGCGCGGGCTACCAGCCGAAACATTACGCACCGGCGCAACCCGCAGCGCAAGATCCGCTGTGATGGCGACTGCGTGAGTAAGGACGACATCCGGCTGGTCCTCAGCCTTGATATCGGCAATGGCCTTAACCGGTTCCAGCGCGCGACGTCCGGGTACTGGATCCACTAAGGGTGCGGTCTGAGCCTGCAGCAACTTGCGACGTTCATTCTCAAGAGCCAGACGCGCTGCGTCCAGTGATTCGCGCTCTTGTTGCCGCTCGGCGAGATTCAGCGAGAGCACACGGTTGGTGCGGTTCTTCTCAGCAGTGGCAACACTCTCCACCAACCATCTGAAGTCAGGATCGTTGGCTGCGCGGGTTTTTTCGGCATCCGCCAGCGTCTTTACCAAATTTTCCGGCAGCGAAAGCGCATTGAATCGCGCCGGCTGGATGCGATCCCAGGGAAGTGCATGCTCGAGCGAACTCTCGCCGATTTCATCCTTGCCGATGTAAGAGGGCAGGGCGATGTCGGGTTCGACGCCATGATGCTGCGTGCTCTCACCCGTCACGCGATAGAACTTTCCAACGGTGAGATTGATTTGCCCGTTGATCGGCTGTCCGTGCCAGTCATCGAGTCGCACTTGGTTCTGTACGGTGCCCTTGCCAAAGG
>CAYFPW010000123.1:0-5115 GCA_964345055.1 uncultured Steroidobacteraceae bacterium
AGAAGTCACCGCGCTTGAGCAAGCGTGTCAGGGTGCCGCGCAGGGCGCGATCCAGCTCGCTACCAAGTTCGCCGAGCGTCTGGTTGTCGAATACGCCCACTACCAGGCAATCGGCGCGTTGCGTGACCGGGCTGCCACTGTATGCTTCGTAGCGCATGATTGATAATTGTCCTGTTGCGCGTGCCGCGCGCACTGAAACTAGAGCGGCAGTTTAGCCGAACTATCCGGCCGGAGTGGACCTCAGATTGGGTATCCTGCAGCGTTACATATGGCGTGAAATGGTGACGGGGTTCGCAGTTGTCACCGGCGTGTTGCTGGCCATCCTGCTGGTCTATCAGGGTGGCGCCGTGCTCGCGCGCGCTGCCGAATTACAGTACCCGAGCTCAGTGGTGCTGCGACTGTTCGCGCTGGGCGCGCTACAGAATGTCACTGTGCTGCTGCCCTTCGCTCTCTTGCTGGCGGTCGTGCTCGCGCTCGGGCGCCTGTACAGCGACAACGAACTGTTCGCGGCGCAGGCCTGCGGACTGGACTTTTGGCGTTGCCAGCAGACGATCGTTGGAGTGGCTGTGCCCGTCGTAGCACTGGCCGCGCTCATCACACTCGAATTGGCGCCGCGTGCTGCAGTCGCCGAGTCGGCGCTGCGCGCCGCGGCCCTGCGCAGTGCTTTGAGCGTACCGCTGCAGGCGGGACAGTTCCGTTCATTGGGCGGCGGCAGCACGGTGGTTTATGCGCGCGGCGTGGCGAGCGATGGGGAACTGCAGGACGTGTTCATCAAGCGTGGTCATGGTGACACCGTCGAGGCGACGGTGGCCCGACGCGCGCAGCTGGTCGTCGCGCCCGACGGTCTTTCTCAGACCATCACGCTGCGGGATGGGGAGCGCCTCGAAGGCTCTCCGGGCAGCGGCAGTTGGCGCATCGTACGCTTTGGGTACCAGAGTATCCCGTTGGTTTTGCCACCAGCCAAGCCTCTCGGTGTCCGTCGCAGCGAGCTGCCCACGCTGCAGTTGCTGCGCAGTGTTGCGCCCGGCGAGAGCGCGGAATTGCATACGCGCTTGAGCTGGCCGCTGATGACCCTGGTTGTGGCGTTCGTAGCGCTGCCGCTGGGTAGGCTCCGTCCGCGCCAGAATCGCTTCGCTCGTGTCTGGTTGGCGGTCTTGCTGTTCGCGCTCTACGCGAATCTACTGCAGGTGGCAGCGCTCTGGCTGGAGCGTGGCACCACCCCGCAATGGCTGGGGCTGTGGTGGGTGCATGTGCTGGTGGCCGCGCTGGCCGGGCTCGCCTTCGGGATCGCACGACGTTGGGGCAGGCTCTGACCATGCTGCACATGGCCCGTTACGTGGTTCGAACGATGATTGGCAGTGTTGCCATGGTGATGGCAGTGCTGACCGTACTGGGCAGCCTGTTCACGTTCATCGGCGAGCAGGACAGTATCGGCGTGGGTCGCTACGACGTGGTGCAGGCGCTGCTGTACACCGCGTTGAATGCGCCGCGGTTTGCGCTCGAGTCACTGCCTGCCGCTGTCCTGGTCGGCGCCATGCTGGGTATCGGTGCGCTCGCACGCAGCAATGAGATCACCGCGATGCGGGCCGCCGGTATGTCCAAGAGAAGGCTGGTGCAGGCGGCGCTGGGCGGCGGTGTGTTGCTCGTGGCGGTCGCGCTGCTGGTCAACGAATACCTCGCGCCGCAGCTCGAGCAGCTCGGAGATCAGCGCAAGGCCTTTGCGAAGTATCAGAACATTAGTTTCGCTGGTCAGGGCGGCGCGTGGATGCGCGATGGTGATTACATCATCAATGTCGCTTCGCAGACCAGCGCAGCGCAATTTGGCGACCTTCTGGTCGTGCGCTTTGATTCCGATCATCGCATTGCGGCGATCGGTCGTGCCGCGCGCGCCAGCAATGAGCTGAGCGGCAGCTGGCAGGTCAGTGATTACCGTGAGACACGCTTTGTCGGCGATCAGACACCAGCCAGCCGCGAGCCAACGCGTGCGCTGGCATCACCGAACAGTACCGGCTTCCTGCAACTGGCTGTTGCCGGTCCGGCTCAGATGGCGCTGCAGACACTGCGCGCCGCGATCAACTACCGCCGCGCGAATGGTCTGGACCCCAGCGCTTATCGCTTTGCCCTCTGGTCGCGGATTGCCCGCACGAGTGCACTGCTGGTGGCCATGGTGTTTGCCATACCGTTTGGCTACGGCCTGATGCGCTCCGCAGGTGGCGGTGCGCGCGCCGCACTCGGACTGGGTATCGGGCTGCTGTACTTTTTCATGCAGCGGATCGTGGAGAGCGGCGCCGTGGTTTTTGGGCTTGATCCCTTGTTTCTTGCCTGGCTGCCCACGTTGCTGCTGGCTTTGGTTGCGTGCGCGCTGCTGTGGCGAGCACGATGAGTCCGGCGCAAGACGGCGTTTTTTCGCGCTTTGGCATCCTGCCTGCGTTGCAGCCGGGCGAGGGTCGCGCACTGGCCCTGGCCTTCAGTTGCAACTTCGTGCTGTTGGGTCTCTATTACATACTTCGTCCGCTGCGCGACACCATGGCTACGGTCTTCAGTAGTGGTCAGCTGCAGTATCTGTTCACGCTGACCTTTCTTGCGACGCTGGCCTGCGCGCCGCTGCTCGGTGCACTGACCAGCCGCTGGCGGCTCACGCAGTGGCTGCCGGGCGTGTTCGCATTCTGGCTGTTCAACGTCTTGGTGTTCTTCGCGCTTTTCACGCTCTGGCGGGAAAACCCGTGGGTAGCAGGCGCGTACTTCATCTGGTTCAGCGTCGTGAATCTCTACATGATTTCGGTGTTCTGGAGCCTGATGGTGGACCTGTTCACCGCTGCTCAGGCGACGCGCCTCTTCGCCTTCATCGCCGCCGGCGGTAGCTGTGGCGCCATCGTTGGGCCCATCGTCACCTCGCAACTGGTGAAACTCGTGGGTATCAGTGGTCTGCTGCTACTGGCTGCTGCAGGGTTGCTGCTGGTGATGCTGCTGGTGAAGAGGCTGATTCGCGAAAAAGCTGTCCTGCAGTCACTGGGCGGTGGCGCGCAGCCATCCACCTTTGATCATGAGTTGGCTGGCGGCTCGCTGGACGGTTTCCGCGAGCTACTGCGTTCGCCCTACCTGCTCAATCAGGCGGCGTTCATGCTGCTGATGACCTGGGTCAGCACCGTTGCCTACTTCCTGCAGACCGACATCCTCGCCAGCCATCTGCAGGGTCTGGAGGCGCGCACCCGAGCACTGGCCGATATCGATCTGTGGGTCAACATTCTCTCCGCGCTGATCCTGCTGTTTGGTCTGGGACGTTTCGTGCAGCGCTTTGGCCTGACCGCAGGTCTGGTACTCAATCCGCTACTGATGATCGGTGCGTTCGTCGCTGTGTTGCTCAGTCCCTCGCTGCTGGTGATCCAGGCCGTTCAGGTGGTGCGCCGGGTCGGTCAATACGCCATCGCCCGGCCTAGTCGCGAGATGTGCTTCACGGTGGTCGAGCAGGTGGAACGCTACAAGGCAAAAAATGTCATCGATACCGTGGTGTACCGTTTCGGTGATGTGTCAGCGGCCTGGGTACAGGCCGGCATGCGCGTCCTGGGCTCGGGCCTCGGTGGCGTGGTGGCGCTCGGACTGGCAACATCGGCCTTGTGGGCCAGCGTGGCCCTGTCACTGGGTCGGCGCTTCGGCATGCTGCGTCGTGAGGCCGATCGGGGAGGTTGAGTGCGCATATTGCTGGTGGAAGATGACCGCGAGACGGCCAGTCATGTGATCAGCGGCCTGCAGCAGGCTGGCTATGAGGTGCATCATCGTATTGACGGCCGCGAGGCACTGGCCACGGCCCGGGAGCAATCGTTCGATCTGTTGATCGTCGATCGCATGCTGCCCAATCTTGATGGGCTGGGGATCGTCAGCCAGTTGCGTGCGGATGGGAGCAGCACGCCGGTGCTGGTGCTCAGTGCGCTGGGCACGGTCGATCATCGTGTCGAGGGCCTGAAGGCCGGCGGTGACGATTATCTGGTCAAGCCCTTCTCGCTGGCCGAACTCTTGGCGCGGGTCGAGGCGCTGTTACGTCGCGCGGTCGGCAGTTCCGCCGCCTCCAGATTGCGAGTCGGTGATCTAGAGATGGATCGCATAGCGCGGCGGGTCACGCGCGCGGGCCGCGAGATTGATCTCACTGCGCGTGAGTTTCAATTGCTCGAGTTCCTCATGCAGCATCCGGGGCAGGTGATCACGCGCACCATGCTGCTCGAGTCGGTGTGGGATCTGCACTTTGATCCGCAGACCAACCTCGTCGACGTGCATATCAGTCGCCTGCGACAGGCCATCGACCGCGACTTCAGTCCGCCGCTCCTGCACACGGTGCGCGGCGCCGGGTACGTGTTGCGCGAGCACAGCTGATGGCCGGCCCGCTGGCGCGGATGGCGGTGTGGCGCGCCAGCGCCAGCCGGCTCGCGCTTGTCTATCTCGTGATTCTGGTGATTGCCGTCAGTGTGGTGCGGTTCACCAGCTATCTGGTCACGCAGCGCGAAATCACGCGGCAGGGCGACCTTCTAGTGCAGTCCGAGCTTCAAGCACTGCGTGAGCAATATCGCTTTGGCGGCGTGCAGCGTCTGGTGGAAATTCTGAATCGCCGCGTCGATGACTGGGGCCGCCTCGGTGCCGTCTATCTGTTCATGGACAATGCCGGCAACAAACTGGCTGGCAACCTGACTGGTTGGCCGCAGGAGGTAACTCGCGATGGGGCTTGGCTGGAATTTGAGCTGGTGGCGCGCGAAGGCAGCGCCAGCGTCGACCATCCGGTGCGCGCCAGTGCGATTCAGCTGGGACGTAACTGGTTGCTGGTCGGTACCGATAAGTCGGAGCAGGAACGCATTGCTCGGCAGCAGCGCAGCGCCATGGCCTGGAGCATTGCGCTGACGGCGTTGCTGGCCGGACTGGCAGGTTGGTGGTACAGCCGTCGCGTTGCCGCGCGTATCCGTGAAGTGGCTTCGGCCTGCGAGGACATCATGTCAGGGCGGCTCTCGCAGCGACTGCCAGCGGGTGATTCCCAGGATGAGTTTGACCAGCTGGCGGCCGTGGTCAATCGCATGCTCGATCGCGTTGATCAGCAGGCTGCGGTGATGCGCACCACCTTTCGCAGTGCTGCGC
>CAYFPW010000124.1:0-5102 GCA_964345055.1 uncultured Steroidobacteraceae bacterium
TGTCGTGTGCGATCGCGGGGTAGTGCAGCAGCAGCTGGATGGCCTGCGTGACCACACCGCCGCGACCGGCCAGTGGCACCCGGCGACGGGGAGTCGCGCTGCCCGCGGCAGGGGCTTCGCGATCACGGCCCGGCGGCGAATCGCCGCGGCTTGCGCGCGGTGTGCTGAGGGCATCATCGGCCGTGAGCAGCGCTTGCAGGCGCTCGCCCGACAGACCCACTTCGCTCGACAGGCGCTCGATCAGCAATTCGCGGTACACGCCCATCGGCAGCAGCGCTATCAGCGGACGCGCCAGCGCCACCAGCCGTGCGCGCCCGTCCGCATGGGCCATGTCCACCTGCGAGCGCAGATGTTCAATCAAATATTCAGATAGAGGCAGCGCATTACCCAGTCGCCGCTCGAATGCCTCGCGGCCCTCGCGGCCGACCAGTGAGTCGGGGTCTTCGCCGTCGGGGAGGAAAAGGAAGCGCACTTCGCGGCCTTCGCGCGCCTCGGGCAGAACGTGCTGCAGCGCGCGCCAGGCCGCGCCGCGCCCCGCGCGATCGCCGTCGAAACAGAACACGACCTCGTTCACGAGCTTGAACGCCCGTCGCAGGTGCTCGGCCGTCGTGGCGGTGCCCAGTGTGGCCACGGCGTACTGCACGCCCGCCTGATGGAGCCGCACCACATCCATGTAGCCTTCGACGATCAGCAGCCTCTCGAGCTTCACGCGCGCCAGTCGGGCCTCGTGCAACCCGTACAGCTCGCGGCCCTTGTGGAAAATCTCGGTTTCAGGAGAGTTGAGATATTTGGGTTCGCCCTTGTCGAGCACGCGTCCGCCAAAGCCCAGCACGCGCCCGCGCGGATCGCGGATGGGAAACATGATCCGGTCGCGGAAGCGGTCGTACCAAGGCTCGCTCCCGGGGCGCGGTGTCTCGCGCTCGACGATCAGTCCGGTGCCCAGCAGTCGCCCTCGCGATTCTTCGGTTGCGCCGAAGCGGCGCAGCACTTCGTTCCAGGCATCGGGGGCATAGCCAATGCGGAAGCGGGCGATGATCTCGGCATCCAGCCCGCGACCGCGCAGGTATTGGCGTGCGCGCTCATTGCCGCGCAGGCTCTCCTCGTAAAAGCCCGCCACGCGCGCCAGCACTTCATGCATGGCCTCATGCTGCGTCGGTGCCGGACCCGTGCCGCCCTCATGCGGCACTTCCAGGCCCAGCCGACCAGCGAGTTCCTCGACGGCTTCCGGAAATGGCAGTTGGTCATAGTTCATCAGAAAGCCAAGCGCTGTCCCATGCGCGCCGCAGCCGAAGCAGTGATAGAACTGCTTGTCTGGGCTGACCCAGAATGAGGGTGTCTTTTCGTCGTGAAAGGGGCAGCAGGCGCGGTATTCGCGGCCGGCTTTTTTCAGCGGCACACGCGTACCGATCAGCTCGACGATATCCGTCCGGGTGACCAGCTCGTCGATGAAGGATTGCGGGACTCGGCCAGCCATGGCGTCATCTTACCGGTACCGCTGCCTCGCAGGCGGTGGCTGTAGTGGATTGAACGGCGGCACGGCGAGATCCGGTGCCGCGGCGGGGGTCAGCCGCCCAGTCTTGCCTTGATTCGGGCACCGACGATGCCCATGTCGGCACGGCCCGCGGCCTTGGTCTTCACCAGATTCATGACCTTGCCCATATCCTTGATCGAGCTTGCACCGACCGCTGCGATGGATTCAGCGATCAGGCCGTCGAGCTCCGCGTCCGACAGCGCAGCGGGCAGGTAAGTGGTCAGGACGTCCAGCTCGGCGTTTTCCTTCGCCACCAGGTCGGCGCGGCCGCCGATGGTGAACTGTGCGATGGACTCGCGTCGCTGCTTCACCATCTTCTCGATGACGGACAGACACTGCGCATCGTCGAGCTGGATGCGCTCGTCGACTTCGCGTTGTTTGAACGCAGACAGGATCAACCGCACGATGGCCAGGCGATCTTTATCGCCCGCGCGCATCGCGGTCTTCATGTCTTCGGTGATCTGCGCCTTGAGACTCATCGCGGCCGGACGACTGCCGGACCCAACGCGGGGGTTCAGCGCGCGGCGCGGGGCGAAGAGCGCTTCAGGTGCCGCTTCACGGCGGCAGCCTTCTTGCGCTTGCGCTCCTGCGTCGGCTTCTCGTAGAACTCACGACGGCGCAGCTCGGCCAGCACTCCTGCTTTTTCGCAGGCACGCTTGAAACGCCGCAGGGCGGCATCGAAGTATTCGTTTTCGCGGACTCGAACGCTCGGCATTGAAACCTCAAAGTACTGATTTCTGCCGCGATTCACAGGCGTTTTCAGGGCACACCCCCGAGGCAGGGGCGGGGATTCTAATGACAGTGGGGCCAAAAGGCAAAAGACCGCGCAAACGGGCCCGCTGTGGCAAGCTGCGCCGCCATGCGAGTCTTGGCCATAGAGTCCTCCTGCGACGAGTCCGCGGTCGCCGTGCTGGATGAGCACGAGGGCCTGCTGGCGCACGAGCTCTGGAGCCAGATCGACCTGCATCGCCTCTACGGTGGGGTGGTACCGGAACTGGCCTCGCGTGACCATGTGCAGCGCCTACCGCAGCTCCTGCAGGCTGCCCTGGAAAAGTCAAAAACATCACCAGATCAATTACTTGGGATCGCCTATACGGCCGGTCCGGGACTGGTTGGTGCGCTACTCACCGGGGCCGCGCTCGCCCGTTCCCTGGCCCTCGGTTGGTCGGTGCCGGCATTGGGTATCCACCATCTGGAAGCGCACCTGCTGGCACCCTTGCTTGAGCCTCTGGCGCCGGGTTTCCCGCAGACGGCCCTGCTGGTCTCCGGGGGGCACACGATGTTGATCGATGTCCGCGGCATCGGCGATTACCGGCTGCTGGGCGAAACGCGTGACGATGCCGCCGGCGAAGCCTTCGACAAGAGCGCCAAGCTGCTCGGCCTGCCTTATCCGGGTGGGCCGCAACTCGCCCGGCTCGCTGAAGAGGGCCGGCCGGGGGTTTTCGACCTGCCGCGACCAATGCTTGATCGACCCGGTTGTGAGTTCAGCTTCTCCGGCCTGAAGACCGCAGTCATGCTGGCCGTGCGCGCCGCGCCGCTGACCGATACACGGCGTGCGGATCTGGCGCGCGCGGTGCAGGATGCCATCGTCGATACGCTGTGCGTGAAGGCGCTGCGCGCATTGGATGAGACTGGGCACCGCACGCTGGTGGTGGCCGGTGGTGTGGGTGCGAACCGCGCGCTGCGCGAGCGGCTGGCGCTGGAAGCAGGCAAAATCGGAGTGCGCGTCTATTATCCGCGGCCGGAGTTCTGCACCGACAACGCGGCCATGGTCGCGGTGGCGGGCATGCAGCGGCTGCGCGCCGGGGAGTGCAGCCCGGGCGGGATCGGTGTGCGCGCCCGCTGGGCACTGGCGGATCTGCGTCCGCCCGGTGCGGCGCTGTGACCGGTCGTTGCGTGGACCGCTGGGGAGTGACATGAGTCAGATTCAACACGACGCCGGTGACGGTGATCGAATTTTTCTGCGCGGTCTGCGCGTGGATTGCATCATCGGTTTCATCGAATGGGAGCGACAGCTTCGCCAGACGCTCGAGATCGATCTGGAGTTTCCTGTCGACTGCGCGCGCGCCGCCGAGCACGATGATGTCGCCGATTCGACCGACTATAAGAGCGTTGCCAAGCGGGTGCTGCAATTCGTCGGTGAGTCGGAGTTCCGGCTGGTGGAGACGCTGGCGCATCGTCTGGCCACGCTGCTGATCGCAGAGTTCCAGCTCGACTGGCTGCGCATCACGATCAACAAGCCGGGCGCGATCCGGCACTCGCGTGACGTGGGCGTCAGTATCCTGCGACGCCGGATTGCCGCAGCGCGTGGCTGAGATCTTCGTTTCTCTGGGCGGCAATATTGAGCCCGAGCGTCGGCTCTCGCAGGCTGCACGATTGCTGCGGGCTGTCTTTCCGGATATTCGCTTCTCGCGCTGCTACCGCAATCCTGCGGTCGGTTTCGAAGGTCAGGATTTCATCAACGCTGCGGCCTGTTTCGATGCGGATGTCGAGATGGCGCAACTGCTCGCCACGCTCCATCGCATCGAGGAGCAGTGCGGCCGACGTCGCGACGATCCGAAATGGGCGCCGCGCGCAATGGATCTGGATGTGCTGCTGATCGATCAGCTGGTCGGCGAATGGCCGGGACTGTGTCTGCCGCGGCCCGATCTGTTGCGACGTGCCTACATGCTTGGGCCGGTGGCGGAGCTCGCGCCGTCGTTGCGCCATCCCACTGCGGGGCAGAGCATGGCGGAGCTGTGGCAGACACTGCAGTCGCAGACGCCCCCACTAACGCCCGTCGCGCTGGATCTGAACAGGACGGAATGATGCAGGCCAATCGTCGACACGCTCGCTGGGGATATGTCGAGGGCTACTACGGGCGCATGCTCGAGTGGTCGCAGCGCGCGGTTATGCTCGATCAGCTGGCGGAACTCGGCGCCAACACCTACTTCTACGCGCCCAAGGAAGACTCGCTGCATCGACGCGATTGGCGCGTGCCTTATGGCGCGGCATGGAGCCGCGAGTTTGCAGCGCTGCTCAAGCGCGGTCGCCGTCGCGGCGTGGAAGTGATTCCGGGCGTCGCGCCGGGGCTTTCTTTCCGCTACCTGGACGCGGCCGACTATCGGCTGCTGCTGCGGAAATTCCGTCGTTTCATCGCAATGGGCTGCCGCACGGTGGCTCTGCTGATGGATGATATTCCCGTCGCGCTGCCGGGCGACTGCGCGCATGCCTTCCGATCGCTCGGTGAGGCGCATGCCAAGCTGCTGACGCGTCTGCGTGCCGATCTCGGTCCTGGTACGAATCTCTGGTTCTGCCCGACGGTGTACACGGACCAGTTTGCATCCGGGCCGGTGGCGCAGGATCCGTACCTCAATGACCTAGCTGCCGGCATGCCGCGCTCCATCGTGCTGATGTGGACCGGTCCGCGCATCATCGCCGAGCGTCTGGGGCGTTCAGACTTGGCCGCGGTATCGCGCATGTTCCGCGGCAATCTGGTCATCTGGGACAACTACTACGCGAACGACTACTGTCCCAACAAGCTGTTCGTCGGGCCCTATCGTGGGCGCGGACTGCAGCTGTGGCGTGAGAC
>CAYFPW010000125.1:0-5090 GCA_964345055.1 uncultured Steroidobacteraceae bacterium
GCGGTGCTCGCGCCGGGCCGTGAGGGCGGCGAATACATCCTGTTCGTGCGCGAGCGCAACCCCGAGCGCGAGATCTGGGACGGCAAGCGTGCCGGTCCGGATGGCGCGGTGAAAGAACACGGTGCCGACGAGGCCTATCCGATCGGCAAGCTGGATGAAATCCTGCCCGGTCTGCTCGCCACCCGTGAGCGCGTCTATCACACGATGGGCGTGTATCACGATTTCGATCAGAGAGTCGTCGGCTGGGTTAATACCTTGCGTGCGCAGGCGCGCGCCGGCCGTCATCCGCCGCAGGAATTTGCAGCACTGGATCATGTGCTGCACGACATGCGCCTTTTCAAGACCAGCCGCGAGGTGGCCCTGATGCGCCGCTCTGCGGTGATTGCTGCGCGCGCCCATGTGCGTGCGATGCAGTTCTGCCGTCCTGGCCGCACCGAATACGAGGTGATGGCCGAGTTGCTGCACGAGTTCCATCGCCACCAGGCCGACATTTCCTACCATCCAATCGTGGGTGGCGGCGCCAATTCCTGCGTACTGCACTATCGCGACAACAATGCTGCGCTCAAGGATGGTGATCTGTTGCTGATCGATGCTGGCTGCGAGTACCAGTTCTACGCCAGCGACATCACACGCACCTTCCCTGTGAATGGCCGCTTCACCCCCGAACAGCGCGCCGTCTATGAAGTGGTGCTGGCCGCGCAACGGGCGGCGTTCGCCGAGATCTATCCTGGTAATCACTGGAACGCGCCGCACGATGCTGCGGTACGGGCGATCACCCAGGGGTTGGTCAAGATCGGCCTGCTCAAGGGGCGTGTGCCGCAACTGATCAAGGAAGGCGCTTATCGCCAGTACTTCATGCATCGCACCGGCCACTGGCTGGGCATGGATGTGCATGATGTCGGTGATTACAAAGTGGGCGATGAATGGCGCGTCTTCGAGCCTGGGATGGCGCTGACCGTAGAGCCCGGCGTGTATATCGCCGCGGGCAGCAAGGCGCCCAAGCGCTTCTGGAATACCGGCATTCGCATCGAGGACGATGTGATCGTGACCGCCAAGGGTCACGAGGTGCTGACCAGCGATGTGCCGCGCGAGGCCGATGAGATCGAACGGCTGATGGCGGGCGCATGAACCAGAAAGCCGCGCAGACCGACGTGCTGATCGTCGGCGGCGGCATGGTGGGCGCAAGCCTCGGCCTGGCTCTGGCCGCGACGTCACTTCGTGTGGCAATCATCGAGCCGGTGTTGCCAGGCGCGGGACCCCAGCCCAGTTTCGATGACCGCTGCACTGCACTCGCCAATGGCTCGCAGCGCATGCTCGAGACACTGGGTGCGTGGCCGGTCATCGCACCGCACGCCGTGTCAATCCAGACCATTCACGTGTCGGATGCCGGTCGCTTTGGCAGCGCACGTATTGAGGCTGAAGCGCTGCAGATGCCGGCGCTGGGTCATACCGCTCACAATCGCGCCATCGGTGCGGCGCTGTGGCAGCAGCTGCGCGGCCATCCGCAGGTACAGCTGATCGCACCGGCACGGGTGATCGACGCGCACATGGAAGCCGATTCCGCGCAGATTCGTCTACTCACCGGGAGTGGCGACAACGCGACGGAGCAGACCCTCCTGACGCGACTGGTGGTTGCGGCCGATGGCGATCGTTCGCTGATCCGCGAGCGTGCCGGACTGGGTGTCACCGAGGTTGATTATGAGCAGGTGGCCATCGTCGCCAATGTGGCGGCGGAGCGGCGTGCAACGTCTGTTGCCTATGAGCGCTTTGGTGCAGCGGCGGGGCCCATCGCGTTGCTGCCGCGCCCAGATGGTCATTACACCGTGGTGTGGTGTGTGGCGCGCCGCATCGCTGAGTCTGTGGCAGGACAGCCCGAGCCGGAGTTCCTGCGTGATCTGCAGCAGGCCTTCGGCTGGCGAGTCGGTGCTTTCACGCGTGTCGGGCAGCGCGCCACCTATCCGTTGCGGCTGCGTCGCGCAATGCAGCTGATGGGCAAGCGTACGGTGGTGGTGGGTAATGCCGCGCAATCGCTCCATCCGGTGGCGGGTCAGGGCTTTAATCTGGGCCTGCGCGATGTGGCTACGCTGGCAGAGTTGCTGGCGGCTGCGGCGGGCAGCGGTGCGGATCCCGGGGCCGATGAGTTGCTGGCGAGTTACCAGTCGCAGCGGTTGCAGGATCGCGCCGGCATGATGAGCTTCACCGATGGATTGGTGCGCATGTTCGCGCTCTCTTTCCCGGGTGCCGCCACGCTGCGCAATGCGGGTCTCTTGCTGTTCGATGCGCTGCCCCCCGCCAAGCGTGGCCTGTCGGGTGTTAGTTGGGGTTTTGGTGCGCGCACACCGCGACTGTTGCGCGGACTGCCTGCGGGCAGCGAGCGATCGTGAACCCGATGCCTGCGCACATCGACTATGAAATTGCCATTGTTGGCGCCGGGCAGGCAGGCGCGGCACTGGCGGCGCTGCTGGTGCGCCACGCCGGTTACCCGGCTTCACGCATCGCGTTGCTCGCGCCCGATGCGCCGGCAGATCATGCAGGCCATGACGCGGGGTTGGCCGCGGCGGCTGAACCCGAGTTGCGCGTCGTGGCGCTGTCGCGTGCGTCGCAGCGCGTGCTGGTCAATGCCGGGGCCTGGGAACGCTTGCCTGCCGAGCGACTTTGCGCGTACGAGCAGATGCGTGTCTGGCACGCATCACTGCCCGCCGATGGGCTCGCAACGCTGGTCTTCGATGCCGCAGAGATCGGCGAGGCGGCGCTGGGTGTGATCGTCGAGAACAGTGCTGTGACGCGCGCCTGTCTGCAGAGTTTTCAGGCGGCCGGCGGTGAGCCGATCCGCGCCGCGCTCAATGACTTCACGATCGACGCCGATGGCCTGAGCCTGAGACTTGCCGATGGCACCTCTTTGCGCAGCCGACTGATCGTCGGTGCCGACGGCGCGGATTCTTTGGTGCGCGAACGATCCGGCATCGAACTGCAGCGTCACAGCTACGGTCAGCGCGCCATCGTGGCCACCGTTGCCACCGCGCGTCCGCATCGGAACACAGCCTGGCAACGTTTTCTGCCCACCGGTCCTGTGGCGCTGCTGCCGTTGTTCAACGGTGCCTGTTCCATCGTCTGGTCGGCCGATGACGTGCTGGCGCAGGAATTGTTGGCTTTGCCCGCCGCACAGTTTGCGCAGCGGCTGGAGGCGGCCACGGACGGTGTGCTGGGCGCCATCACCCTGCGCAGCGAACGAGCGGCGTTCCCTTTACAGCGCGCGACAGCAAAGCGGCTGGTCGCGCCGCGCGCGGCGCTGCTGGGCGATGCCGCACATCGCATTCATCCGCTGGCCGGGCAGGGCATCAACCTCGGTTTCCTGGATGCGGCAGCGTTGTGCGAGAGCATTGCCGCTGCGCGCGTGGCGCATGAGGATCCGGGTTCGCCGCGGACTCTCCGGCGTTATGAGCAGGCGCGGCTGACGCACGACACGTTGATGAGTGTCAGCATGAGCGCGTTCAATACGCTCTTCAGTCAGGGCGGTGCAGCCGGCTGGATCGGTTCGCGGCTGCTGGCGATGGCCGGCCTCTATTCAGGCGTGCGTCGAAGTCTGGCGCGACGCGCCATGGGACTGGAAGGGGAAGTGCCCACGCTGGCGCGCTGATTGCGCGCTTCAGACGAGCGCCAGACGATCGATCTTGGCGGCGCAGATGAAATCGTTCTGCGACAGACCATTGATGGCATGTGTCGTGTAGCGCACGCGGCAGTAGTTGTAGCCGATCTCGAGATCGGGGTGATGGTCTTCGGTGTTGGCGATATGCGCCAGCGCGTTGACGAAGCTCATCGTGCGGAAGAAATCGCGGAAAGAAAAACTGCGAATCAGACTCTTGCCGTCGGCAGACAGCGCCCAAGCCGCATTGAGCGCACGCAACTGCGCCGCGGCATTGGCCTGATCGAGCGCCGGCACGCCGCCTTCGCAGGGTACACAGCGTTTTTCAGCCAGCTCGCTCATGATGGCGTCCCGTGCCGACGGTAGTGACGCGCCACATACTGTTCCACCAGCTGCTGGAATTCAGCGGCGATGTGGTCGCCCTTGAGGGTGACGGTCTTCTCACCATCCTCGTAGACCGGTGCCACCGGACGCTCGCCGGTGCCCGGCAGGCTGATGCCGATGTTGGCGTGTTTGCTCTCGCCCGGGCCGTTGACGACGCAGCCCATCACCGCCACCGTCATCTCTTCGACGCCGGCGTAGTCGCGGCGCCACTCCGGCATGCGTCGCCGCAGGTGATCCTGAATGCTCTGCGCCAGCGTCTGGAAGAAAGTGCTGGTCGTCCGGCCGCAGCCGGGGCAGGCGGTGACCAGCGGTGCGAATGAGCGCAGCCCCATGGTCTGCAGCAGTTCCTGCGCCACCACGACCTCGCGGCTGCGATCGCCATTCGGCTCCGGCGTGAGCGAAATGCGGATGGTGTCGCCGATACCGGCTTGCAGCAGCACCGCCATCGCGGCGCTGGAGGCCACGATGCCCTTGCTGCCCATGCCTGCTTCAGTCAGCCCTAGATGCAGCGGCTGGCGTGAGCGGCGCGCGAGTTCGGTGTAGACCGCGATCAGATCCTGCACGCCGCTGACCTTGGCGGAGAGCACGATGCGATCGGCGGGCAGCCCCAGTTCCACTGCACGCTCGGCGGAGTCGACGGCCGAGCGCACCAGCGCCTCGTGCATCACTGCCTGCGAGGACAGTGGCTGTGCGCGACGCGCGTTCTCGTCCATCACTCGGGCCAGCAAGTCTTGATCGAGACTGCCCCAGTTGACGCCGATGCGCACCGGTTTGTTGTAGCGGCAGGCGAGCTCGATCATGGTGGCGAACTGAGGGTCGCGCTTGCTGCCGCGACCGACATTGCCGGGGTTGATGCGGTACTTGGCCAGTGCCTCGGCGCAGCCCGGATGCTCGCTCAGCAGCTTGTGGCCGTTGAAATGAAAGTCGCCGATGAGGGGCACAGGGCAACCGGCCCGATCCAGCTGCTCACGGATGGGGGCCACTGCGGCGGCAGCTTCGTCGCTGTTGACGGTGATGCGCACCAGCTCGGAGCCGGCCTCGGCCAGCTCGCGCACCTGCCGGA
>CAYFPW010000126.1:0-5015 GCA_964345055.1 uncultured Steroidobacteraceae bacterium
ATGATGACCCACTTGGGCGAGAACTTGTCTCCCAGCATGCCGCCGAAGATGGACAGCAGCGAGCCATACCCGAAGAACTTGATCATGGTGATGGCGCCCGGCAGGTCGTAGCCCTCAGCCTTCTGGAGGAAGGTCGGGTACGAGCCGATGAACCCGTAGACGTTCAGGCCGTAAATGACGCTCAGCACCGCCAGGATGATGGTGTTGCGGTTCTTGAGGGTGTCGGCGCCGCCGGTGCCTTCGTTGTAATGGGCGGCGTGCTGTGTTTCGCTGAACCAGGGACGAACGGTCAAGGCAATTAGCACGACCAGAACGATGCCAAAAGCTGCGAAGGTCTGCATCGTTTCCTGCCAGGTCTTGGAGCTGGCTGCGAGGAAGCTGATGATGATCGGTGCAACGATGGCGCCAAGCCCGAAGCAGACATTGACTGCGCCCACCGCAGCCACGCGGTTCTTGGCGAAGTAGCTGCTAGCCAGCGAGAACATGCTGGTGGCCAGCATGGCCATGCCGATGCCCTGCAGGACGAGCGAGCCGAACATGCTGCCGAATCCACCCGCCACGGTGGCGAGGGCGGTGGCCAGCGAGAAGATGACGATGCCCGTCATCAGAACCGTCTTGCGCGAGGAGCGGGCGATCAACCATCCCGCTGGCAGTCCGGCAATGCCCAGACCCAGTGTGAAGATGGTGGTCAGGGTTCCCCGCTGGGGCCCGGAGAGGCTCAGCGCCTCCTGGATTTGCTTGCCGAAGGCGCTAACGAGATAGCGGTCGGCCGACATCAGGACATAGGCGATGAGCAGCAGTCCGAACATCGCGAAGGCAGCGCCTCGCGACCCGTTCTGCTGCGGGGCGGCGGCGGCCTGAGCGTTCTGCGGTGATGGCTGATTCATTAGTGTCTGTTCCCCGTGAGAGAGACTTGTTGGAAAAAGCTGCGCTGCCGCAGCTGCTTATCCCAAAAAGTGTACGACAGGCAGGCAACGGTTCTCAAATCGGCTGCAAAGGGGGCTCTGTGGCTGAGCGGCTCCCGTCCGCCTCCGATTCAGCTTGCCACAGTGAAAAAATGGCAAATGCGTAATAAATCAGGCCGCGGGTTCCGAAGGTCGTATCATCAGCACCATAGCGCCGGTAGCTTTTGCACCGGCAGAATAATCGGGGGCAAAGGACATGAATCGAGCGGCGCGTTGGGTGCTCACCCTGGGTATGGCGGCATCAATGCCGCTGCTTGCGCTCGCCCAGGGTCAGCCAGTCAGCAGCGCGGGGGCTACCAGCGCAGCGGCGATCGTTTTCGATCCGCCCGGCACGGCCAAGCGTTATGCCAGCCAACACGAGACCGAGCCGTATCTGCGCGCTCATTTCGTGCGTGATCTGCAATATGGACCAGCGGCGCGCAACCTTCTGGATGTCGCCATGCCTCATGCCACCGGCGGTGCTGCGCGGCCGGTGATCGTTTTTGTGCCGGGTGGTCCGGGCAACCGCAAGGAAGTCGAAGGGTATCTGTTCTACGACAACGTGCTCCTCTGGGCGGTTGACCAAGGGTACGTCGGTGTCAACATGAGCCGCGAGTCAGGGCAGGGCGTCAGCTGGGATACCGGCGCCAAGAACATCGCTGCCGTCATCGGCTGGGTGCAGGCCAACATCAAAAAATATGGCGGCGATCCAGCCAGGATCGTCGTCTGGGGACATTCGCTCGGCGCCGGAGCGCTGGCCATTTATCTGTCTCACCCGGAGTACTACCCCGTTAGCGGGATCGGGCTGAGCGGCGCCATCCTGCATTCGGGCAGCTACAACATTGCGCCGATCAAGGCGATGCAGCCAGGACGTGGCGGCGGCGCCGGGCAGGCGGCGCCCGATGCGGCGTTGCTGTTGGCACAGTCGTCGCTGCCCGGTCTGCAGAAACTGTCCGTTCCGCTCCTGCTGGCTGCCGCTGACGGCGATCCGCTCGATCGCCCGGAATATGTCACGCTCATTCACGATGCGCTCTGCAAATCCAGCACCTGTCCAACGACTTTGCTGGCGAAGGGGCATGACCATTTCTCGGAAATATTCTCTGTGAATACCAGTGATCAATCCGTCTCCAGACCTGTGCAGGAATGGTTGCGTACCGTGTTCCCGGTCAAGGCGAAGTAGTTCCAGCGCGGTTCATTTGCATCAAATTACTGCTGATCAATCGAAGAGGGCATCATGTTCAAACCGGTCGTTTTTCTGAGTGGAGTGGTGGCTCTGCTGATAGTCGGGCTTCCGGCCGGCGCGCATCATTCGCATGCGATGTTCGACACCTCCAAGCGTGTGACCGTGAGTGGCACTGTTGAGAAGTTCGAGTTCACCAATCCGCATTCCTGGCTCCGCGTGCATAACGCTTCGGATGGTGCGCTCTGGTCATTCGAAACCCTTTCGCCCTCACAGCTGGTGCGCATGGGCGTCAAGGTCAGCTCCTTCGCCCCTGGGTCGAAAGTGGTTGTTCAGGCTGCGCCGCTCCGTGATGGACGCAATGGTGGCCAGATCATTAATGTGACCCGGGAGGACGGCAGCGTCGTGGCGCTGGCACCCGAGGGTGGCGGTCCGGGGCCGACGCAATGAACCAGTCGTTGATGCGCAAGACCTTGCGGCTCGCTTTGCTGACTAGTGTAGCCAGCGTTATCCTCGTTCAGGGAGTCGCTGCACAGACCGCGGATTTCAGTGAATCTTGGGCGGCGTTCCAGGCCATGAAGGCGCGTGTCAGCAAGAAGCCGGGCACTGCTGCCAGCCTCCCCGACTGGTCGGGAGTCTGGACCGGCAGCCCGGATTATCTACCCTATTATCGGCTGTCCACAGACGGCAAGCTGACGGTCCGCACCAGTCCGCGTAATCCAACGGAGAGCAGCAAGCAGGCTGCACCCTTGAGTCCGGAATATGAGGCGAAAGCGATTCAGGTCCTGCAGGATCGGGTCAAGGGGATCGACTGGGATTATGTGTCTAACTGCATTCCTGCTGGTTTTCCGCGCTGGGTGGTATCGCATTACCTGAAAGAGTTTGCGCTCTCGCGCAGTGTGGTTTGGATGATCAACGAGGAGCAGAGTGAGGTGCGCCGCATCTACACCGATGGACGCGGTCATACGCCACGCGATGAGGCCTATCCTCTCTATGAGGGGGATTCGATTGGGTTCTGGGACGGCGATACGCTGGTCGTGCATACGGTGGACAACAAGGAGGGTACTTGGGATCGCTCCGGCGCCGCCTACAGCGATCAGGTCAACACCATCGAACGCATCCGTAAAGTTAGTGCGGATGTCATCGAGGACCAG
This sequence comes from uncultured Steroidobacteraceae bacterium, assembly GCA_964345055.1. Taxonomy (GTDB): domain Bacteria; phylum Pseudomonadota; class Gammaproteobacteria; order Steroidobacterales; family Steroidobacteraceae; genus FEN-1191. The sequence continues at coordinate 3,279 of CAYFPW010000126.1, forward strand.
ATGACGGTCTACGACAAAGTCGCATTGACCAAGCCTTGGAACGTGACTTTCCGTTTCACCCGTGTGAAGGATCCCGCTGATCTGCGCGTGCGCATGTATTCCTGCAATGAGAACAACAATGTCGTGCAGGACGCCAGTGGCAACACGCACCATGTGCTGCCGGGTGAGTCCGGGTTCAAGGAACCGGAAAAGCGGACCCAGCAGTCGCACTAAGTCTGTGAGCGGGGAGTCAATACGGTGACGGGCAAGGGAATGCGGGTTGGCCATTGGGTCTCAGCGATGTTCGCCGTCCTGGCGACCATCGTGATGGCCTCTGTTTGCAGCGCCGCTGCGGAAAGTCGATCTTCCGTGACGCGGGCAAACCCGTCATCGGCGGCCTCCGGTTCGCTGGTGCTGGTAACTGGGATCACCGGAACCCAGGGCGGTGGTGTCGCGCGTGCGCTACTAGAAAAGGGCTATCGGGTGCGGGGGCTTACCCGTGATCCGGAAGCGGCCAAGGCCAAGGTCTGGGCCGAACGCGGTGTTCAGATGGTCAAGGGCGACTTTACCGATCACGCCAGTATCGAGGCCGCGCTGAAAGGCGTCGACTTTCTGTTCATCAATATCGTTGAGCGCGTGACGGACTACCTCGATGCGGCGAAGTTCACCTTCGATGCTGCGCATCGGGCCGGCGTTAAACACATTGTGCTGACCACCGCGCGGCTGGCGGATCCTGAGTCGGGCTTCGAGGCGAATGCCGATCGCAGCAAGCGGGGGCTGGAGTTGTACCTGCGTAGCAGCGGTTACTCCTACACCACCTTGCGCATCCCCCAGATGATGGAGAATTTCATCCGACCTGCTGATATGCAGCGGGTGCTGACGCAGGGTGTGATGAGCCCGGGTACCGGAACCACGCTCAATCACTTCTTTTCCTGCTACGACATGGGTCTCGTAACGGCTGCTGCGTTTGCTGATCCGCGGAAGTGGAACCGGCGTGAGGTCAATCTTTCGGCCGATCCGCTCACCGGTCAGCAGGTGGCGAGCTTGCTTAGCCGTCTCTCAGGTCTCGACATTAAGTACAGCGTGGTGCCGTTTGATCAGCCCAGTGGTCCAGCCAATGTCAATGCGCGCTTCTACGCCGAGCATGATCTGTCCTACGACACGGTACAGCTGAAGAAAGAGTTTCCAGAGATCACCACACTCGAAAAATTTCTGCGCGACGAGGGCTACGGTGAAAAACTCCGTAGCATGGTTGCGCAGCTTCCAGCTGGCGACGCCCCCGTGCGCTGAGCCTTCCGCTCAGGCGGCTGCGGCAAGTACCCATGCCGCCGGTCGTGTGACGCACCTAACATCGAACCCAGGACGCTGTCTGGAGGGTTCGATGAATACGCATCTTGTTTTGGTGGCTGATCATGCTTCGGCCCGTGTTTTTCGGGTGCCTGGCCTGGAGGCTGATCTCGATGAGCTCATACGTCTGGAAAATCCGGCCGGTCATGGTCACGAACGCGATCTGGGTTCATCGGCACCGGGTCGCGGAGTGGGTGGGGGCGATGGTCGACGCACTGCATTCGAGTCCGCGCACACCCTTCGTCAACATGCCACCGAACTCTTCGTCAGGAAGATTGCACGTGAGTTGGCTCCGCTTTTTACGCGCGAACCGGCGGCGAAGCTGGTGCTTGTGGCCGGCCCGGAAATGCTGGGCGCGCTGCGCGGACATCTGGATCTGGCCGGTGAGAACAGACTGGAGTGGCCTCACAA
>CAYFPW010000127.1:0-4997 GCA_964345055.1 uncultured Steroidobacteraceae bacterium
GCAGCCCGCGCACTCCGGTCAGCGTGACATTCACACCCATGTAATGCTGCGCCTGGCCCAGCGACGCAAAGTCGTTGTGACCGAGATTCCAGCCCAGCTGGGCGCCAGCATAGCCCACGCCATTAAGAATTGCCGCCACCCAGAGCAACCATAGTTCGGTCAGCCAGACGCCGAGAGCGGCCACGATGATAGCGGAGATGAGCACCCAGCATTGGCGCGCGCGATACTGGATGACATGACCGGCATCGAACTGGCGCGCCCACCACGGCAGGCACAGAGGCATGAGCAACAGCGGCAACACAGTCAGCAGCCAGATCTGCATCATGCCCGGCAGCTGCATGCGATCCGTATACAGCACAACCAGCTGCGCACTGGACATCAGGTTGCCGGCTCCATACAACCCCATCCAAAGCATGAACTGTCGATAGTCCGGATCAGACCTCAGGATCTGCTGGAGGATACGCAGGTTGAAAGCGCCACCATCGGCGCCCGCCTCCAACTCAGCTGCCAACAGCTGGTACTCGCGTCGCACGCGCACTGATCGATATAACCATGCCCCTGCCAACCCACACGCGGCGGCAAACACATACAGCCAGCGCGCGTCCTGAGGATCGCGGTCGATGATGAAACCGGCACTGACTGCCACCAGAGCGATACCGGGGGAACTCACCAAGACCAGACGCCCCGTCATCTGGGCGAGCACGCTGCGCGGATAATTAGCGGTCCACACCGCCGAGCGCACGGTCAGGATACCCGCCCAAAGAAGGCGCGCGAGGATTACGATGCCGATGGTGACGAGAAGTCCCGCGGCACCGAATGGAATGAGTGCCAGCAACGCCACCGCCAACGCAAACAAGGTCTGAATGGAGACCAGGACGCCAACCCGTTGCCGGCCATGCGCGAGATTGGCCCAGGCAAAGCTGGAGATATTGGCCAAGGCCGGTGCACCACTGACCATCGCCACCGCTAGATTGATCGAGGTTGGCGATACGAGCCCTGCAAAACCCTTCTTCACAAGGACTGCAACCGTCGCGCCCTCGACCAGACCGCTGGTCATACCCAGCAGTGCCCAGGGCAGCACTTCACGCCTGTAGATGCCCTCGGTGAGTGGACTGGGGCGATTCACCGGACTCAGCGTCCGTAGCGCATTTTTAGAAATTCGTACAACGCTCGCAGACAATGCGCCTCAGCGCCGACGGGGCGACCCGGTCGTTCCTTCGAGTTCCAGCCAAACAGGTCGATATGGAGCCACTCCGTATCGGGGTTCACGAAACGCTGCAGAAACAGTGCCGCCGTGATCGCACCGGCGAAGCCGCTGCTGGAGACGTTGTTCAGATCCCCGACCCGACTCGCCAGCTCGTCATCGTAGCCAGACCAGAGCGGGAGCGGCCAGAGCGGGTCGGCAACGGCCTGGCCCGCGTCGCGCACCGCCTGAAGCAGCGAATCACGATTTGAAAAGATGGCGGGCAGTTCCGGTCCTAGGGCAACGCGTGCGGCACCGGTGAGCGTGGCCAGATCGATCAACAAGTCAGGCTGTGCTTCACCGGCAAACGTCAAGGCATCCGCCAGCACCAGACGCCCTTCGGCGTCAGTGTTACCGATCTCCACGCGCAGGCCCTTGCGCGAGGGCCACACATCACCGGGTCGATAAGCACCTCCGCTGACACTGTTCTCAACCGCGGGGATCAGAAGCTGCAAATCAATGGGCAAGTCGAGCTCGCGCAAGAGCTGCGCAAGCCCCAGCGCACAGGCTGCGCCACCCATGTCTTTTTTCATCAGAAGCATGCCGGAGGGAGGCTTGATATCCAGGCCGCCGGTATCGAAACACACCCCCTTTCCCACCAGTACTACACGTGGAGCGCCAGGGCGCGACCAGCGACAGTCGATCAGCAGAGGAGAGCGATCACTCCCCTGACCCACGGCACTGATCAGCGGAAAACCTTCGCGCAGCGCTGAGTGCTGAATCAACTTGAACTCACCGCCGCTGCGACCTGCGAGCTCCGACGCCGCAGCTCCCAACTCGGCCGGGCCCATCAGATTCGCCGGCGTGTTGATCAGATCGCGGGTCAGTGACATCGCACGAGCGCACGCATCGGCGTAGCGATGGTCGGCTTGCTCCGGAGGTGTCAGGCGCGCCAAGCGCGGCTCGCGCGGCTCGCCTTTGAACGCCGTCAATTGATAGCTCCCCAGCTTCCAACCAAGTAAAAACTGGGTGGCGTCCGCCGGAGTGAGAGCCGTTTTTAACGTGTATTCGGCGAGCGGCAGCCGCTCGGGACAGGCGGCCGCCAACCACGGATCCATGGGTTCGTCGGATGGGCCTGCACCCAAACCCAGAATCGCCCCCGCCACGCCGCCTTCAGCGTCCGGCCAAGCCACACAACGGTGTCGCTCGCCGCGGAAGCTCTGAGCATCGAGCCAAGCGCGCATGCCTTCAGGGAGCAATGCGCGTACCGAGGGCCAGTTGGCCTCACCGGCGAGCCACAGCGGCACGCCAGCGCGCTGCGGCGCCTCCGACGGGTTGGATGGGTTCATGTTGATAGTGGCCCCGAAGCAGGTTTTTGAGGAGGTTTTAGCTTAGCCAATCCCCGCCCCTTTGGGCGTCCGTGCGGGGCATTGACAGCGCCTTGGGGCCATGCTCAACTCGGCCTCAAGGTCGTCATGAACAGTAATTTTTCACAACCGCCTCAAATTCAGCCGCAGAACCGCCATAATGTGCGTTCTGTGCTTGCGGGTGCCCTGCTGCCCGTAGGTCCGCTGCTGCCGGTAAACGGCAGCCGGCGCGGGAGTTGAATGCGTAGCCAGTACTGAAATCCGCCACGCAGACATCAGAACCCCGCTCCGGCCACCGCAGCGGGGTTCTTCGTTTTTGGATTGCCGTTGGGTTTAGGGAACGTTTTTTACTGGAGTATTGAAGATGCATTTGTATTCGCAGAAAGATGTCGACAAGAAGGCCCTGAAGGGTGCGCTGATCGCCGTGCTCGGTTACGGCAGCCAGGGTCGCGCGCATGCGCTGAATCTTAAGGACAGCGGCTTCAAGGTCGTCGTCGGCGTCCGCAAGGGCGGCAACGGCTGGACGCAGGCCAAGCGTGACGGACTCGCCGTGGCGGAGCCGCTCAAGGCCGTCGCAGGAGCCGATCTGGTTGCGATGCTGGTGCCGGATCTGGCCCAGAAGTCCCTGTACAACGAGATCAAAGACGCCCTGAAGCAGAATGCCGTGCTGCTCTTCGCCCACGGTTTCAATGTGCACTTCAAGCAGATCAAGCCGCGCAAGGATCTCGATGTCGTCCTGATCGCGCCGAAGGGCCCGGGCGGCCTCGTGCGTCGCCAGTATCAGCAGGGTCGCGGCGTTCCCTGCCTGATTGCCGTGGCGCAGGACGTCACGCGTAAGGCGCATGCCAAGGCCCTCGCCTATGCCGATGGCATCGGTGGTACCCGCGGCGGCGTGCTGGATACGACCTTTGCCGAGGAGACCGAGACCGATCTGTTCGGTGAGCAGGCCGTACTGTGCGGCGGCGCCACGGAACTGGTGGTCAAGGGCTTCGAGACGCTGGTGGAAGCCGGCTATCAGCCCGAGGTTGCCTACTACGAGTGCCTGCACGAACTGAAGCTGATCGTTGACCTGCTGCATGAGGGCGGTCTGGCCCGTATGCACAAGTACATCAGCGACACCGCACGCTATGGCGATCTGACGCGCGGTCCTCGCGTGGTGAACAAGGCCACGAAGAAGGAAATGCGCAAGATCCTGGAGGAAATCCAGACCGGCAAGTTTGCCCGCCAGTGGATCCGCGAGAGCGAGTCCGGCGGCAAGAAGTACAAGCGCATGCTGAAGACGGATATGAACCACCAGATCGAGCGTGTCGGCGCCAAGCTCCGCGCGCGCATGCCCTGGTTGCAGGAATCCCGCTAGTCAGGAGGCCACATGGAACCCCACCCCGATCGAGTATTGATTTTCGACACCACTCTCCGCGACGGTGAGCAGTCGCCCGGCTGCAGCATGACGCAGCCGGAAAAGCTGCGCATGGCACGTGCGCTGGCAGAGCTGGGTGTCGATATCATCGAGGCGGGGTTCCCCTGTGCATCGCGCGGCGACTGGGAGGCCGTCAACGCGGTCGCCCGCGAGGTACAGGGACCGATCATCGCGGGCCTAGCTCGCTGCGTTCGCGATGATATCGAGCTGGCAGCCAAGGCACTGAAGGATGCCGAGCGCAAACGCATCCACGTATTTCTGGCCACCAGCGCGATCCATCGCGAGTTCAAGCTCAACATGGCGCGGGAGGAGATCGTCCGGCGCGCTGTCGAGGGCGTGAAGATCGCGCGTGAGTACTGCGACGATATCGAGTTTTCTCCCGAGGACGCCTCGCGCACTGAATTGGATTTCCTGGCCGAGGTGGTTGAAGCCGTGATCGAGGCCGGTGCGAGCACGGTCAACATTCCGGACACGGTGGGTTACACCGTGCCGGACGAATTCGGCGAGCTGTTCCGGTATCTCCGCCGCCACGTACGCGGCATCGACAAGATCCGCCTCTCAGTTCACTGCCACGACGATCTCGGCATGGCCGTGGCCAACAGCCTGACCGCCGTGGCTGCCGGCGCACGCCAGATCGAGTGCACTATCAACGGCATCGGCGAACGCGCGGGCCACTGTTCGCTCGAGGAAGTGGTGATGGCGCTGGCGACACGCCAGCAGTTCTTCAAACTCACCACCGGCGTGCAGACCAACCGGCTCTACCCGACCAGCCGCCTGCTCGCGAGCATCACGGGACAGTCGATCCCGCGCAACAAGGCAATCGTCGGCGAGAACGCCTTCGCGCACGAGTCGGGCATCCATCAGCACGGCATGCTGAAGAACGCAGCGACCTACGAGATCATGCGGCCCGAGTCGGTGGGCATGGCGCGCAGCGCGCTGGTCCTCGGCAAACACAGCGGGCGTCATGCTTTCCGAGATCGCGTCAAACAGTTGGGCTTTGAGCTCGACGAACAGGAATTGAACCGCGTCT
>CAYFPW010000128.1:0-4975 GCA_964345055.1 uncultured Steroidobacteraceae bacterium
GCGATGCCGTGATCGCCGGGCGAATACTGCAGCAACCAGTCCCCGGCAGCACCGTGCAGCCAATCACCGCTGACGGTGCGGCGCACCGCAAAGGGCTCATCGATTCGTCGCGCCAGCACCGGAAAAGGGATATTGCGGTACTCGCCAGAATCTCCATGGTGCAGCGGCGCCACGGGCTGGTAGCGCGCATCGAAGCGCTCGCGCGCCACACACCAAGTATCGCCGTCCGCGCCGGTGAGAAGCGCGTCCGCGCAGCGGTAGTGGTTCGGGCCAACCTTGGACATCAGCACGCCATCCGCGACTGCAAAGGTCACGGTCACGACCTCCTGTTTCACGTAGGTGCCGGCACCCGGATCGCTCCGCAGATCGACGTCGATGAATTCAAGCATGTGCTGAGTCAGTATCCGATTATCCGCAGGCCGCTCATGGGCCGGGTGGGGGAGGCGTGCCTGGCGGAGGCGGGGGACCCGGTGCCTCGCTCAACTCGACGAACCCGTCGCTGTTCTTGTCCATCTGCCTGAAGTCGGCCAGAAACTCGTCCTTCGAGACCTTGCCGTCGCTATTGGCATCAAAGCTAGCGATGAAATCGCCGCCACCCTGCGGAGCCTCCGCGGCGTCGACCAAGCCGTCATGATTGGCGTCCATCTTGGCAAAGTCGGCCAAATATTCGTCGAGCGAGATCTTGCCGTCGCCGTTGGTATCGAACTTCTTGATGAACCCAGCGCCGCTCGGCGGCGGCCCACTCGGTGGCCCGGGAGGGGGTGCGTTCTGCGCGAAAGCCGACGATGACAGTGCCAGCGCAGCCAATAGCAGCCCGCCGGCCGATAGCCCGTGAAACTTCATGTGCTCATGCTCCTGAAAACTGGCAGCATTCTAGGCTAGAAAACCGTGTGTTGGCAGATGAACGTGGTGACAGAGTCTCCGCGTCAACTGCTCTCCTAAAGGCTGACGGGGGTCAATCAATGAACAGATACGCAGGTTTCGCGCTCTCGCTGGTTGGGCTGGCGTTTGCGGCATCAGCGGCCACACCGGCATCTCGATCCAAAGCCATTCCCGATATTGGCGGCACCTGGGAAACCGTTCGTGATGTCAGCCGCGTCATCGTTGACGAAAAGGGTGGAACCCGGCCGCAATATCAGGCGGCCGCTGTCCAGCAGGCGCGACTCAAGCCGCAGTACCAGCAGGAGAAGGAGGCGCGTGCCAAAGCCGCTAGTGCAGCGGATGCCAGTGGCGTGCCCATCGTCGGTCGCACCGCCCAGTGTCAGGGCAGCGGCATGCCTCACATGATGAACGGCACCTTCCCGACGGAGATTCTGCAAAGCAAGGGGCAGATCACCATCATTCAGGAAATCTACACGCAGGTGCGCCGCATCTATCTCGACAAGCCACAGAAAAAACTCGAGGACCTTGAGCCGGGTTTCTACGGACACTCAGTTGGTCATTGGGAGAACGGCGTGTTGTATGTAGACACCATCGGCATCAAGGCCGCATGGAATATGGGTACACCTAATTCCGATCAGATACACGTCAAGGAAAAAATCTATCTGGGTGCTGACGGATTGCTGCACGATGACATCACCGTGGAGGATCCCGTGGTGCTTGAGGCGCCGTACTCATACACCGTGACCTATAAGCCCCTGCCGGAATACGAGATGCTCGAGTACATATGCGAGGACAATCACTATTACATTGATGCGAACGGACGGCAGGCCGTGCGTCCTGAGGCGTCAGGCAAGTAATCGCGAAGACTGGCGCCGACTACTTGCCCCAACGCCAGCGCGGCGGCTCGCCCGTGCGCCAGCAGATAGCGACCAGCAGGAGCGTCAGTGCGGTGATGCCCACGAAGTATCCAATCGGGTATTCGCTGGGTGGAAGCCAGCGGGTATTCGCCCACAGCAGGGTGAGGTAACCACCGATGACTGCCCATCCCTGCCAGCAAGTGGGCGGGCCCCAGCCCCAACCATAGGTCTTTGCAGGGAACCAATACCGTGGCTTCTCGTCCATGTTGTCTCCGGACCGCACGTGGCACCTAATCCAGAAGCATACACCGGTGGGCTTGAGCATGGATTGAATTGCCAGGTCGGCCATGCGTTCCAATGGACGTCCGTCAGGTGCTGTTTTAGTGTTGAGCAACATTGGCCAAACAATAAACATTCATGGGGGGTTACATGGGTCAGGATATTTTCCGTCGTAAATGGCTGACAGGTGTCGTCAGCTCGTTACTCGCGGCTGCGATCGGCGCGGCCCCGTCAGTGTTCCCGACTGGCATGACGATCTCCAAACCCGGTGTGCAGCCCGGGTACGTGGTCTTTGGAGCGCCGGATGGATCCGCCTATGCGATTGACGTCAAGGGTCAGGTGGCAGCTAAGTGGTCCGCTCCCGAGGCCAATACGCTCATTGGCTACGCGCGTCCGTTGGCCAACGGTAATCTGCTGGCACGTACTTCCGTAGCTCGACAGGCAGCGGCCGCTGCAGGTGGCTATGCCGAAGCCGCCGCTGTGCCCTCATCAGTGGAGTTCGGGCAGGACGGCAAGCTGGTGTGGAAATACACCGACTCGGTGCGTGGTCTGCATCACGATCTTGAGCGTATGGAAAACGGCAACACGCTGTTCGTCTGTGCCAATGACATCGACCGGCCCGATATCTCCAAGCGCAAGCTGCGCGATGACTGCCTGATCGAAGTGGACAAGGCGGGCAAGGTCGTCTGGGAGTGGAAGACGATCGACCACCTTGATGAGCTCGGTCTTCCGCAGGAAGCGAAGGACGCGATTATGAACGGCTACGGCGGCACTCGCACCGGTCTGGGTGCGCCGCCGGCTACAAGCGCGTTCGACTATCTACACATGAATGCGGCCAGTCCGATCCCATCGGGCCTTGGCTACACCGATCCGCGCTTCCGCGCCGGTAACATCGTCGTCAGCTATCGCTATATCAACACCATTGCTGTCATCGACCGTGCGTCGGGCAAGATCGTCTGGAAGATGGTGGGCGTCTCCATCGGCCAGCACCACACGCACTTCATTCCACCGGGACTGCCTGGGGCGGGTCATCTGCTGGTGTTCGACAACGGTCTGGTGGACGAGAACACGAATCCGATGCGCATCAGCAGTCGGCCGAACTCACGGGTGCTGGAAATCGATCCTCTGACCGACAAGATCGTCTGGCATTACTCGGCCGATATGAGTAACCGTCCGATCTGGACGTTCTACAGTCACTACATCAGTGGCGCGCAGCGGCAACCGAATGGCAATACGCTGATTTGTGAAGGTGCCAACGGTCGTATCTTCGAAGTGACGCCGGCCGGAGAGATCGTGTGGGAGTTCGTGAACCCTTATGCCAAGAAGGAAGGGAACAGTACCGACAACACGGTGTTTCGCGCTGCCAAGGTGCCGGAAAGCTGGCTGCAGGCGAAGAAGTAGCGTTTGAATTCATCAGGTGGCGGCGCCGGCCGCCACCTGATGGCTAATGCCTCGTAACCTGCAGGTTGGCGAAGTGCGCCACGGTCTTTGGACCGATCCATAGAGCCAGTGCGCCCTTGGACTGCCCATTCTTGAGATCATTTACCACCAACGTGGGCTGGGCGACGCCATTCACGTAGAGGCGTGCCTTGTCACCCTGCACCTCGATTTTCACATGCGTCCACTCGCCCATCACCAGATCCGCATAGGTCTCATACTTCCCCGGTGTCTCCATGCGTAACCTCTGCCATGGGAAATCAGGAGGGGCCTCGTATTGCACCGCGTGATTTCGCTGCAGCTGGTCCTCGGCGCGACCGTTCCTTGGTCGCAGGTAAAAGGTTTCGTAACGGGTGCCATCCTGCGACATGCGAAACGCCAGTCCGGTGAAGCCGCGGAATTCCGCAGCCGCTCCGGGCAGCGTATCGCCGACCAAGTCCAGTTCGATCACGCCGTTGGTAAAGTCTGTGCCCGCAATGATTGCGAAACGCTGTCCGTCCGGTATGTCCGCCGGAGCCGTATCCGCTACGCGTACCGCATTGCGGCTCTGATACGTGACGACTTCGGTGCTGACATTCCTCGCTTGCAACCCGCGAAGATCAAGCGGAACGGCTGCGGCTTGTCCCCGGCTCAAAGGAGTTGAGGCAAGAGCAGTGAGGGCGAGAGCGGAGATGAGGGACTGGCTTCGCATGTCTGATCACCTGTGAATGGGGCCGGACGCTCCGCCCGGACGACTTAACGATTCAGTCAGTTGACTATAGGCCTTAGGGAAGCCCATCGCCAGAGCCGACCGGACCGGACCGATTGCTGAGCTGGGATCAGGCAGAGTAGGCTGCACCCCGACAAAAAGAGTTTTAGCCAGGCTAAGGATTCCACTGGCTTTCTGATGAGAAAAACGATCAGAGCGATAGGCCTTGTTTCCGTCTGCGCGGCATCGCTGGCGGCCTGTGGGGGTGGATCAAGTCCGCCGCCCACCTATTCAGTCACAGGCACCGTCAGTGGTGTTGGAGTTTTCGTCGGCCCTAGACTGGTGGGAGGCGTGCTGTGGCTGGTTGGCAAAGCTCAGCCGTTCCTGCCGCGGCTTTGAGGGGAGTGACTTGTGAAGCATCTAGCACGTGGTCTCCTGTTGCTTTGCTTATGTTCTACCTATGCCGTGGCTCAGGATGTGAGAGACAGCAGCGGAAGCCTGATAGGGCGTATTTCCGGGGTTGAAGTCCGCAGTTCCAACGGATCTCTTCTCTATAGATTCGATGGGAATGAGGTTCGGACTGGGAACGGCAGTCTTTATCTTCGTCTTGATGGGGCAGACATCAGAAACGCCAGCGGTAGTCTTATTGGGCGATTTGATGGAAAGGATGTCCGCAGCGCGAATGGCGCGTTAGTAGGGCGGGTCGAAGGTAATGAAGTGCGTAGCGCTAACGGATCGCTCATCGGTCATGTTGAGGGTGTGAGCGTCCGGCAAGCTGCAATATTCTTCTTTTTCCTTCGTTAGTGCGGTTCTTTAATGCCAATGTTGTCGC
>CAYFPW010000129.1:0-4933 GCA_964345055.1 uncultured Steroidobacteraceae bacterium
CGCGCAGATCCAGACCCAGCGACATGGGCCGTGCACCGATGGCCTGCAGCCAGCGTGGTGCGCGCGAGGCTGTGGACAGTGCCGAGCGGTGGGTTTCGGCCATCGTTTCATTGACCGCGTCACGGGCCTTGAGCTGCTCGGCGCGCTGGTCGAAGCGCAGCATCAGCCGGCCGCTGTCCAGATAGGAGCCCGCAGCAACGATCTGACGCGCTGCCAGCAAGTCGGCAACCGACTTCTGCGCCGCGACGTCCATGGCGATGCCGTCCTTGCGTTCGACCTGCAGCGCGTCCTGCTCGCCGAATACGTTCGGCAGCGCGAATAACAGGCCGATCGCCAGTACGACGACGACGAGAATGTATTTCCAGCGTGGGTATTCGAGCATGGTGTTCGCGTCCGCTCAGCCGTTGCGCAGAGTGCCCTTGGGTAGCACCTGCGTGATGGCGCTCTTCTGCACCTTGATGCGCACGCCTTCGGCGATCTCGATGCCCAGATAGTTGTCACCGACCTCGACGATGCGTCCGAGCAGGCCGCCGCTGGTGACGACTTCATCGCCGTTGGCCAGCGCCGCCAGCATGGCCTGCTGCTCCTTGGCGCGCTTCTGCTGCGGCCGGATGAGCATGAAGTAGAAGATGGCGATGAATGCCGCCATGAAGATCAGTGAACTGAGGCCACCCGATCCGGCGGCCGGCGCGGCACCCTGTGCCATGGCGGTACTGATAATGTTCATGTTAACTCCAGCCCCCGGGTGTTTCGGTGAAACGGCCGGCAGCCTGGTGACCACCGCCCGAAAAAGGCGCGCATTATGCCACAGTGCCAGCGGATACCTGCCCTGCCCGCTCCGGGATGGCGCGGACGGCCCGTTCCAGCGACTCGAGCGTCCCCGCAGCGATCGCAGCGCGGATGCGGCGCATCAGGGTCAGGTAGTAATGCAGGTTGTGAATCGTTCCCAGCCGCACGCCCAGGATTTCATTGCAGCGGTCCAGATGGCGCAGGTAGGCACGTGAGTGGTTGCGGCAGGTCAGGCAGTCGCACTCAGGGTCCAGCGGGCCCGTGTCGCGCTCATGGCGCGCATTCCGGATGTTGACCACGCCCTGACTGGTGAAAAGGTGACCATTGCGGGCATGGCGGGTGGGCATCACGCAGTCGAACATGTCCACGCCACGCCGCACGGCGGCGACGATGTCATGCGGATAACCAACGCCCATCAGATACCGCGGGCGGTCGACGGGCATCAACGGCAGCGTATGCTCGAGCACCTTGAGGCGCTCCTCTTCCGGCTCACCCACCGCTAGACCGCCGATGGCCAGGCCCGGGAAATCCAGCCGCGAGAGCGCTTCCAGCGACGCCGTACGGAGCGATTCGTACATCCCGCCCTGCACGATGCCGAACAGGCTTCCAGGCGGCGTATCGCGATAGTAATGCTGGTAGCTGCGCACGGCCCAGCGCATGGAGCGCTCCATCGATGCACGCGCCTGAGCCTCGGTCGCTGGCCAGGCGGTACATTCGTCGAAGGCCATGGCGACGTCTGAGCAGAGCGCGCGCTGCACATCCATCGAATCCTCAGGCGACATGGAGACCCATGAGCCATCGACGGGCGAGCGAAAGCGAACTCCCTGCTCGTTGATGGTGCGCATCTTTGACAGGCTAAAGACCTGAAAGCCACCTGAGTCGGTGAGGATGGGACGACGCCAGCCCATGAAGCCGTGCAGCCCGTCCTGATGCAGCGCCACGGTTTCCGGGCCGGGGCGCAGCATGAGGTGGAAGGTATTGCCCAGCACGATCTCGGCACCCAGCGCCTCGAGCTCATCGGGCGTCATCGCCTTCACGGTGCCATAGGTCCCCACAGGCATGAAGGCCGGCGTCGCGACGGTGCCATGCGCCAATTGCACCGACCCCAGTCGCGCCGCACCGTCAGTGGCCTGCAGGGTGTAGATCGCGCGCATAGGATCAGGAGGCGATCAGCATGGCATCGCCGTAGCTGAAGAAGCGGTAGCGGCGATTCACCGCATGCGCATAGGCGGCCAGAATCGCATCGCGGCTGGCGAAGGCCGAAACCAGCATCAGCAGCGTGGATCGGGGTAAGTGAAAGTTGGTCAGCATGGCGTCGACGATACGGAACTGGAAACCCGGACGGATGAACAGCGTACTTTCTCCGGCGCCCGGGTGCAGCAGTTCCGCACCACCCGCTTGCGCAGCCTGCAGCGCTGCCGTCTCCAACGCACGCACCACCGTTGTTCCAACGGCCACTACGCGTCGACCCGCTGCCTTGGTCGCTGCGATCCGCGCGGGCAGATCCGGTGGCACGCTGAAACGCTCGGCGTGCATGCGATGCGCCTCGATATCGTCCGTGCGCACCGGCTGGAAGGTTCCCGCCCCGACGTGCAGTGTCAACGTGGAGGTCTGCACGCCGCGCCGCTCCAGCGCCTGAAGCAGATCAGCATCGAAATGCAGGCTCGCGGTCGGTGCAGCCACCGCACCGGGCTGACTAGCAAACAGCGATTGGTAACGCTCGCGATCCGACTCATCGGCCGCACGACTGATATAGGGTGGCAATGGGACGCTGCCGCAGCGCTCGAAAAATTCCAGCGCCGAACCGGGCGTGCGCACTACCCACATCGATTCCTGCGGCGCGTGGATGGTGACATCACCACCGCTGGTGTAGACCACCTGTCCCGGATGCACGGCCTTGCTGGCTCGCAGCTGAACCAGCGCCAGGCCGCCTGCATCGTCCAGAACACGCTCCAGAAAGATCTCAACCTGTCCGCCGGTGGGCTTGCGACCCTGCACGCGGGCCGGCACGACGCGAGTATCGTTGAATACCAGCAGATCACCGGCCTCAAGCAGCGCCGGCAGGTCGGGCATGTTTAGGTCGCGCAAAGCACCGCTGCTGCGATTCAGGTGCAGCAGGCGACTGGCAGATCGGGTCGCCAGCGGCCGCTGCGCAATCAGTTCGGCCGGGAGGGGGTAGTCATAGTCGGCAACACGCGCGCTGTCGCCGTCTGGGGCTGGCGAGCTCAGGTTGTAAAGCCGATCCAGCGACCGAAGAACACCACTGCAGTCCACAGGCTGATGGACAACGCACCGGCTACCCGAGCCGCCAGCGGCGGCGGCAGTGTGAGATCCCATTGGCTAACGCGACGATGGAGCCCAAGCTGATAGATCGCCATGTTGAGGCCAGCCAGCGCCAGACACAGGAACTTGGCGCGGAATTCAAAATTGCCCCAGTAGGCCTCGGCCTTGGAGATGAACAGGAGCGAACCGGTGATGGCAGCGCAGATGAAGGCCGTCCACGTCCACGGAAGAACCTCAGCGCTCAGCCGTGACATCCGTTCACTGCGCGAGGTGATGCCGAGCATGCGCAGATCCACCATGACGATCGTGCCGTACACGCAGGCCAGCGCCATGACGTGCAGGGTTTCGATGATCGGGAAGGCCCACTCGCCGCCCGGCGAGTCGCCGCGGATATAGCCAGCCACAGTGGTGGCCTGAAGGGCGGAAATGAATTCAGGTACTGCCATGTCGACCTCCGCCGCGATTACAGGTAGTAAGCCCAGACGTAGCCGATGAAACGCCCGAACACGATGACCGTGGACCAGCCGATGATCGAGGCAATGGCGAACACACGCGCCTGAGCGGGCCGCGTTGTCGGCGAATCCCAGACGGCAGCATTGGCACGCACAGTTCGGGAGAACCATCGCGTCATCAGCGCCAGCACGGCGACCAGCAGCATTTTGATCCAGAAAATGGGTGTGATGAACTGACGCACGGGCTCGATAACGGTCTGCAACAACCCAGTCAGCAGCAGTACCAGCAGTGCCCGCCACATCCAGGGCAGCGACGAATTGGCCAGCTGCGAAACGCTGCGACCGGCGCTGCCAACCCCCAACAGCCGCAGACTGATCATCAGCATGGTGGCAAACAGCACCGACAGGGCGATGATGTGTATCGACTGGGACACCGGCACCACCCAGAGCGCATCCTGCAGCGTGCGACTGAGCTCCGAATTGGCAATCTGTTCGGCCGTGGCCCTGAACATGCTGGACTCCTGCGCTGCCTCACCGCTGCAGCGTTTTTATTGGGTTGCTGTCGTCGGCCTGATTTTCGCCAGCCAGCTTGCCTGTCGCCACGCGACCCACCCCCACAGGCAATGCTGGTGGCCTCGCTCGGAGTCGAACCGAGATGGGCAAGCCCGGTCGATTTTGAGTCGACTGCGTCTACCAGTTCCGCCACGAGGCCGGCGAACGCATACGATACCCGAATCGTGCTCAGGCGCGCCATACTTGCAACCATTGATGCAAACAATGTGCAGTCGATGAAACACTGTCCCGCCTGCGGCAACACCGTCCAGTACCAAATTCCGCCCGGCGACCAGCGCGAGCGCGCGGTCTGCAGTGAGTGCGGCCAGATCCACTACCAGAACCCACGCATCATCGCCGGCTGCGTGGTGGAACACGCTGGGCTGCTGCTGCTTTGCCGGCGCGCCATCGAACCGCGGCGCGGCTATTGGACTCATCCCGCGGGTTTTATGGAGCTGGGCGAGACACTGCAGCACGCTGCCGCACGGGAAACGCGCGAGGAAGCACTCGCCGAAGTGCAGATCGGTTCGATGCTGACCGTGACGAATGTGCTGCACACCGGGCAGGTGCACATCCACTTCCGCGGCACACTCGCTGAGCCGGTGTTTGGCTGCGGCACCGAAAGCCTGGATGTGCAGCTGTTTGAGGAATCCCGGATCCCCTGGGACAAAATCGCGTTCCAGAGTGTGGAATTCAGCCTTCGAAGGTTCCTTGAGGACCGGCGGCTGGGACGCGAATCACTGCATTTTCTCGACATCCCCTGAGTCGCTTTGGCAGAATATTGAAGGCGCCACTAGCGCCCTTCCCAACGCTCCGGAGCCCGCCGATGACCTTTGTCGTGACCGAGAACTGCATCA
>CAYFPW010000130.1:0-4907 GCA_964345055.1 uncultured Steroidobacteraceae bacterium
GCACGCAGCAGTAGTCGAACTCGATGCCCTGCCCGATGCGGTTTGGACCACCGCCAAGAATCATTATCTTGCGCCGACTTGTCGGTGCAGCTTCGCATTCCTCGTCATAGCTGGAATACAGGTACGCCGTGGAAGTAGCGAACTCAGCCGCACAGGTATCGACGCGCTTGTATACAGGCCTGACGCCAGCAGCCTGACGCCGCTCACGCAGCGCGGTCTCGGTCTGACCCACCAGCCGTGCGAGACGGCGATCGGAGAAGCCCTTGCGCTTGAGCTCCCGCAGACGTACGGCATCCAATGCCGTCACGCCCTCGCCGCGAACGCGAGATTCTTCGTCGATAAGATCCTTGATCTGAACCAAGAACCACGGATCGACACCCGAGAGCTGATGAACGCGCTCCAGGTCCCAGCCCGCGCGCAGCGCATCGGCCAGATAGAGAATGCGGTCGGCGCCGGGTGAGCGCAGCTCCATGCTGAGCTTGGCACTGGCCTCTTCACTGAGCGGCAGACTGAGCTTGGGTTCGAGGCCGTCGAGACCGGTCTCCAGTCCGCGTAGCGCCTTGTGGAAGGACTCCTGGAAATTGCGCCCGATGGCCATGACCTCGCCCACAGACTTCATCTGCGTGGTCAGCCGGTCATTAGCGCCCGGGAATTTCTCGAACGTGAAACGCGGGATCTTGGTGACCACGTAGTCGATAGTCGGCTCGAACGAGGCCGGGGTGGCTCCACCGGTGATTTCGTTGCGCAATTCGTCGAGGGTGTACCCCACAGCCAGCTTGGCGGCCACTTTGGCGATGGGAAAGCCCGTCGCCTTGGATGCCAGCGCCGAGGAGCGCGAAACGCGCGGATTCATCTCGATGACCAGAAGGCGCCCATCGGTGGGACTGACCGCGAATTGGACGTTGGATCCACCGCAGTCCACGCCGATCTTGCGCAGCACCGCGATGGATGCGTTGCGCATGCGCTGATATTCCTTGTCGGTCAGCGTCTGCGCGGGTGCTACGGTGATGGAATCGCCGGTGTGCACACCCATGGCGTCGAGGTTCTCGATGGAGCAGACGATGATGCAGTTGTCCTTGCGGTCACGCACCACCTCCATCTCATATTCCTTCCAGCCGACCACCGACTCCTCGAGCAGCAGCTCGTGGGTTGGAGATGCGGCCAGACCACGCGTGACGATGGCATCGAACTCTTCGCGGTTGTAGGCAATGCCACCGCCGCTGCCGCCCATCGTGAAGCTGGGGCGAATGACGATCGGGAAGCCAATATCGGCCTGAACCGCGAGCGCTTCTTCCATGCTGCGGGCCATGCGGGAGCGCGGGCTCTCCAGCCCGATCTCGGTCATGGCATTGCGGAACAGTTCGCGGTCCTCGGCCATCTCGATGGCCTCGCGCGACGCGGCGATCAGTTCGACGCCGTACTTCTCCAGCACGCCTTCGCGCACGAGGTCGAGTGCAGCATTCAGTGCTGTCTGGCCACCCATGGTGGGCAGCACGGCATCGGGACGCTCCTTAGCGATGATGCTGGCAATGGCACGCCAGTGCACCGGCTCGATATAGATCGCATCGGCCATCTCCGGATCCGTCATGATGGTGGCGGGATTGGAGTTGACCAGAATGACGCGATAACCCTCCTCGCGCAGCGCCTTGCAGGCCTGCGCACCGGAGTAATCGAATTCGCAGGCCTGGCCAATGATGATCGGGCCGGCACCGATGATCAGAATGCTTTTGATGTCTGTACGCTTTGGCATCAGCCTTCTCCGCCGCGCTGCGCAGGCGGTTTCGTCTGCAGCCGCCGGAGCATGTTCTGGGTGAAAGTCTCGAACAGCGGCGCAACATCATGCGGACCGGGACTGGCTTCCGGATGGCCCTGGAAGCTGAAAGCCGAGCGATCGGTGCGCGCAATGCCCTGGTTGCTGCCGTCAAAGAGCGACCGATGGGTGACGGTCAGATTGTGGGGCAGCGAGGATTCGTCCACAGCAAACCCGTGATTCTGGCTGGTGATCATCACTTTGCCAGTGGTCAGCTCCTGAACCGGGTGATTGGCCCCGTGATGACCAAACTTCATCTTGATGGTCTTGGCTCCGGAAGCCAGCGCCAGCAGCTGGTGGCCGAGGCAAATGCCGAACACCGGCACGTCGGTCTTGAGGATTGCGGCAATGGAACGGATTGCGTAATCGCAGGGCTCCGGATCACCGGGACCGTTGGAGAGAAAGACCCCATCGGGATCCATCGCCAGCACTTCTTCAGCCGTTGTTTTGGCGGGAACGACCGTGACACGGCACCCTTGATCCGCGAGCAGACGCAGGATGTTGCGCTTGATCCCGAAATCGAAGGCGACGACATGCAGACGCTGCCGGGCGCGGATCGGCGCGCGATCCGCCGGCTGGTAGAGACTGCCCTCATTCCACTGATACGCGCTGGTCGTGGTCACCACTTGCGCCAGATCCATCCCCTTCAGACCGGGGAAGCCCTGTGCAGCACGCACTGCGGCGGCTTCATCAACTTTGCCACCCGGCTCGGCCGCAACGATGCAACCGCCCTGCGCACCCTTCTCGCGCAGCAGACGCGTGAGACGACGGGTATCGATTCCAGCGATGGCCACGACGCGCCCGCGCTGCAGGAACTCCGACAGCGAGCCGGTGCTGCGCCAGTTGCTGGCAACCATCGCAAGATCGCGGATCACCAGACCAGCGGCGTGAATCTGCGAGGACTCCAGATCTTCCGGCGTGGTGCCGGTATTACCGATGTGCGGATACGTCAGTGTGACGATCTGACGGTAATAGGAAGGGTCGGTAAGAATTTCCTGATAGCCGGTGATGGCGGTGTTGAAAACCACTTCACCGATGGATTGGCCGCTCGCACCTATGGCCTGCCCGCGGAAGATGCTGCCATCCGCGAGCGCCAGCACTGCTGGTCGACTCAAGATTGATCCCCTCAAAAAAACCGTTTCGGCTCTGGCCGAAAGAGCAATCCGGTACGCAGATGCACAAAGCGGGAGGGGTTCTTTTGGAACACCCTCCCGCCTTGTGTGGACTAACCCGCTAAACGGATTACGAGCGAAATCTTACGATCCGAAGCCGAATCTGTCCACGCGAATTATCGCGGTGTTGATGCTCTTTTCGAACCTTGACTCGCCGTCCAGCCACCCCATCCAGCCGGACTGAACGGTTCGCAATCTGTTTAAAATCATTGCGTTACCGTCAGGGTGTCGGCCATTTGGTAGCGCCCTGGAGGCCGCTTTGCCAGCCAGAGGCCAGCACGGAGGGCCCCGCGGGCAAACAACGCCCGATCGGTAGCGCTGTGTTGCAGCACGATGCGCTCCCCCTGCCCCAGGAAGTGCACCTGGTGCTCCCCCACCACATCGCCCCCGCGCAGGGAGGCCACTCCGATCTGCCCTTTCTCTCGTACGACACCATTGCGATCCACCGGTGCGCGTAAGGCGCCTAGGGTCGAGTCCCGACCATCGGCCGCGGCGTGAGCCAACAGCAGTGCCGTACCCGACGGCGCATCCACTTTCATTCGGTGATGAGTCTCAACGATCTCGATGTCGAATTCATTGCCCAGCGCAGACGCCGCCTGCCTGACTAGATCCGCCAGCAGCGTGACGCCGATACTGGTGTTCGCGGTTTGCAAAACGGCGATATCGCGCGCTGCTCGCTGGAGTGCTGCCTCGGTATCCGCCTGCCAACCGGTGGTAGCGAGCAGCAATGGCACGCCCGCTGCTCGTGCCGCCTCGATATTCGAAATCGATGCCGCAGCACTGGAAAAATCGATCAGGAGCCGTGCGCCACGCAGTGCCGTGGAAAGATCGCCACTGACCGGCACTCCGTTTTCCGCAGCACCCGACAGCCGACCTGAGTCAGCGCCCACATGCTCGCTGCCCGGAGAGGCACAGGCAGCATGCAGGACCAGTTCCGGAAATTCACTAATCAGGCGCACGAGCTGACGCCCCATGCGGCCACTGGCCCCGGCAATCACGGTACGAATCATGCCCCCTCCGAGCACATCCGGATCATTGGCACTCAGTCACGCTTGAAGAACTTCTTCACACCTTCGAAGAAACTCTTTTCGCGCGGCGCGTGCTTGGCACCACCCTCGCGGATGGACGCCTCGAACTTGTTCAGAAGCTCGCGCTGCGCACTGGTGAGATTAACAGGGGTCTCGACGACGACGCGACAGAAAAGATCACCGCGCTCACCGCCACGCGCAGGCTTGACGCCCTTGTCGCGCAGACGGAATACACGCCCGGACTGAGTCTCAGCCGGAATCTTCAACATGACCTGCCCGTCCAGCGTTGGCACCTCGACGCTGCCGCCGATCGCGGCCGTGACGAATGACACTGGCACCTCACAACTCAGATGCGGACCGTCGCGCTCGAAGATCGAGTGGTCCCGCACGGAGACCTCGACGTACAGATCGCCCGGCGGTCCACCGTTCCGCCCCGCCTCCCCTTCACCGGCCAGACGCACACGATCACCGCTGTCCACGCCAGGGGGAATTTTGATCGACAATTTTTTCTGCCGGCGTACGCGCCCTTGACCGAGACACGGGTCACAGGGATTACGTATCACCTTGCCCGTGCCGCGGCATCGCGGGCAGGTCTGCTGCAGAACGAATGGCCCCTGTGAGACACGCACATTGCCGCTGCCGGCGCAGGTCTCGCAGTTGGTGGGCTGACTACCCTTGGCCGCTCCACTGCCATGGCAGGTCTCGCACTCGACGAGCTTGGCGATCTCGATCTCCAGTGCACGCCCGAACACGGCTTCGTGCAGATCAAGCTCCACCTCGTAACGCAGATCGGCGCCGCGAAATGACTGGTTGCGACCGCCACGGCGCCCGCCACCGAAGATATCACCGAAGACGTCGCCGAAGATGTCACCAAAGGCCTCGGCACCGGCGAAGCCG
>CAYFPW010000131.1:0-4812 GCA_964345055.1 uncultured Steroidobacteraceae bacterium
CGCTCACCGAAGGTGCCGATCTTCGCGGCCTGCAGCTCCACACGCTCTTCCCACAGCACCTTGCCAATGTCGCAGAGCAGACCCGGTCGGTCACCGGCCACCAGTTCCAGCACCGAGCGGCGATTGCGCTCATCGACGCTGATCGCTACCTGCAGCGCCGTCTTGAAAACGCGTGCCTGACGCGAAGCGCGTCGCGATACGGACATCGGCGCATCCTGCGGCTGCTGCAGCGAGGCCCACAGCGCGCGCTCGATTTCCTGCAACCGTTCGCTGTCGGTGATCGGCGTGCCGTCTTCCTCGAGCACATGGTAGGTGTCGAGCGAGAAGCCTTTGTCCAGGGCGGCGATCTGGGCGTCGACGATGTTCAGGCCCAGCTGATCGAGCACTGCTGTGGCACGCGCAAAACCGTGCCGGCGGTGTGGGGCATAGATCATCACCGCGCTGGTGCCGCGCTCGGTCTCGGAGCGCACCGACACTACGGCTTCATCGGCGATGGCGGCCTTGCTGGCGAGCACTTCAGTGTGCAGCGCGATTTCATCCGGCGCGTAGCGCAGGAAATATTCTGAGCCAAAGCGTTCCCAGGTCCGGTCGATGGCGTCGACCGCCACACCGGCCTCCGCCAGCAGCACGCGTGCGCTAGCCTGGTTTTCGCGTATCAGTTCGTCCGGGTCCACCGGGCTTTCCAGTCCGCGGCGCAATGCGCGTTTCACCTTCTGATAGAAGTCATGGAACAGCGCACCCTTCCAGGAATTCCACAGTTTCGGATTCGTGCCGCGCACGTCCGAGCAGGTCAGTACGTAAAGGTAGTCGAGATGCGCTTCGTCACCCACATGACGCGCAAAGTCAGCGATCACCTGCGGATCGTTGATGTCTTGCTTCTGCGCGGTGCTCGACAACGCCAGATGGTTCTTTACCAGCCACGCCACGATGCGCGCGTCGTAGCGCGACATGCCCTGTTCGAGGCAGAACGCTTCGGCGTCGACGGCGCCGAGATCGGAATGGTCGCCGCCACGGCCCTTGGCAATGTCGTGGAACAGCGCGCCAAGATAAACGATTTCCTGCTTCGGCAGCTGCTGCATGACCTGCGAGACCAGCGGCAGCTCATGATCGAACTGGGGTATCGCCAGGCGACGGGCGTTACTGACCACGAACAGGGTGTGCGCGTCCACTGTATAGGCATGGAACAGGTCGTACTGCATGCGACCGACAATGCGGCCGAATGAGGGGATATAGCGACCGAGCACGCCATAGTCGTTCATGCGTCGCAGCTCGTGCGTCACGCCGCGCGGCGCGCGGAGGATGTCCATGAACACCCGGTGATGGCGCGGGTTCTGACGGAACTCCTCGTCGATCAGCCAAAGATCGCGGGCCAGGGCGCGGATCGTACCCGCGCGCACCCCGCGCAGCTGCTGGTTCTGCTGCAGCAGCACGAACAGCTCGAGCATCGCTGATGGCGTTCGGCTAAAAACTTCGTCGTCGACGATCTCCAGATAGTTGTCGCGGATCTGGAAGCGCGCGTTCAGCGGTTCCGGTGCCGCCTGTGCACCGAGAATGGCCTCGCGGAACAGCTGCAGCAACATTTCATTGAGCAGCTTCACGTCGATGACGGTGCGGTAGTAGCGCTGCATCAGCTGTTCGACGGCCAGTGTGTAAGTGGCGTCTTCATAACCGAAGCTCTGCGCCAGCTTGATCTGGTAGTCGAACAGCAGTCGGTCTTCGCGGCGGCCGGTGAGCACATGCAGCCCATAGCGGATCTTCCACAGCAGCGACTGCGCCTGCTTCAGGCGGCGCAGTTCTCCCGGCGTGAGGAATCCGTGCGTCACCAGTTCATCGAGTGACTCGGCGCCGAAGTGACGCTTCGCGACCCAGGCGATGGTCTGAATGTCTCGCAGTCCGCCAGGGCCGTTCTTGATATTGGGCTCGAGGTTGAAGCCGGTGTCGTTGGCCTTGAGGTGTCGTTCCTGCTGTTCGCGTACCTTGGCTTCGAAGAATTCGCGCACTGGCCACACATGCTCCGGGGCCAGTGCATTGCGCATCTCGCGCAGCAGTTCGGCCTCGCCGGCCAGATAGCGCGATTCGATCAGTGTGGTGATGACCGTGACATCGCGCGCGCTTTCCTCGGCGCATTCATTTACGGTACGGACGCTGTGGCCGACTTCGATGCCGACATCCCAGAGGAAGGTGATCAGCGCCGAGATCTCCGCGTGCTCCGCGTCGCTCAGCGCCGCCGGACAGAGCACCATGATGTCTACATCCGACCAGGGATGGAGCTCGCCGCGACCATAGCCGCCCACGGCGACCAGGCAGAGGCGGTCGGCCAGCGTGCTCGTCAGACGCTGACGCCAGAGTCCAACCAGCAGCGCATCGAGGAAGGTGGCGCCGGCGCGCACCAGCGACTCGACGGATTCGTTCTCGACGAAGCGCTGCTGCAGTTCCTCGCGGGCCTGCTGACGGAGCTGGCGACAGTGTTCGATGGTGCCGTCTGCCGCCAAAATTGCCGGCACGCGCTTGAGCAGCGGCCAGTCCAAGATGGTTCGCGTCCCATTGCCGGTCGGCTCCGCGGCCGGAGTGTCATCACCGCCGCTCATGCCGGCACTGCCAGCTGCCCAGAGCGCTCGGCCGCGCTCAGGGTCAGGATTTCGTGGCCATCGGGGGTGACCAGCACCATATGTTCCCATTGGGCCGACAGCGAATGGTCCTTTGTGACCACCGTCCACCCGTCGGGCAGCACACGGGTATGCCGCTTGCCGGCGTTGATCATGGGCTCGATGGTGAACACCATGCCGGCCTTCAGTTCCATGCCCGTGCCGGGCTGGCCGTAGTGCAGGATCTGCGGTTCTTCGTGATACACGCGACCGATGCCATGGCCGCAGTATTCGCGCACCACGCTGAATCCCGCAGCCTCGGTGTGCGTCTGGATCGCGTGACCGATGTCGCCCAGATGCGCACCGGGGCGCACGACGGAAATGCCGCGAAACATGGCCTCGCGACAGACTTCGCTGAGCCGGCGCGCCAGCACCGACGGTTCGCCGACGTAGTACATCCGGCTGGTGTCGCCATGAAAGCCGTCATCGATGACCGCCACGTCGATGTTGACGATGTCCCCGGCCCGCAGCACCTTCTCATTAGGGATGCCGTGGCAGACCACGTGGTTGACCGAGGTGCAGACCGTTTTGGGAAAGCCCCGGTAGCCTACATTGGCCGGTATGGTCTTCTGGCTTTTGACGATAAATTCGTTGCAGATCCTGTCCAGATCGTCCGTGCTGGCCCCGGCCCGGACGTGCTCACCGATCATGTCCAGGACATCCGCTGCCAGGCGGCCGGAGCGGCGCAGTCTTTCCTGCTCTTCGGGGGTCTTTGGACGGACTTGGGCGGATCGGAGCATGGGTAGGGATTCTCTCGCCGGGCGCGTTGTTCACGGGCAAAACTCATGGTATAAAGCGCGGCCTTTTTTCGCAACGTAATCCACACGCGCATCAAGCACTTGCGGCCGGGTGTCCCAGACGAGGGGATTGCCGTCAAGGATGCGCGGAGGCCACAACCCGACAAGGAGTAGAGCAATGTCCAGTGTGTCAATGCGACAGATGCTGGAAGCGGGCGTCCATTTCGGACATCAGACCCGTTTCTGGAACCCGAAGATGGCCCCGTTCATCTTTGGTGAACGCAACAATATCCACATCATCAATCTGGAAAAGACCCAGCCGATGTTCGCGGAGGCCGTGGCCTTCCTGAAGCGGATTGTGGCTGACGGCGGCACCGCGCTGTTTGTCGGCACCAAGCGCTCGGCGCGCGACGCTGTCGCCGCGGAAGCCACCCGTTGCGGTATGCCCTATGTCAACCAGCGCTGGCTGGGCGGCATGCTGACCAATTTCAAGACCATCCGCGGATCGATCAAGCGGCTGGCCGAACTGCAGGAGCTCACCGCTTCCGGCGCCATCGAAAAGCGTGGCAAGAAAGAAGCCACGATGCTTCGCCGCGAGATGATCAAGCTCGAAAAGAGCCTCGGCGGCATCAAGGCGATGGAAAATCTGCCGGATGTGCTGTTCGTCATCGACGTCGGCCACGAGCACATTGCCATCCACGAGTCTAAGAAGCTCGGGATCCCCGTCGTTGCGGTGGTGGACACGAACTGCACCCCTGACAACGTCGACATGGTCATCCCCGGCAACGATGACGCCATGCGCGCCATCCAGCTGTATTGCGCGGCCATGGCGGATGCCGTGCTGGAAGGCAAGTCCAGCGTGCCGGCCGTCTCGGTCGGCGAGGATGACTTCGTCGAACTCGACGAGCAGGGCAATCCCCGTCCGCGTGATGACAAGGGCCGCGGCCGTCCGCAGGCTCCGGTTCGTGCCCGCCGCGGCGGTGCGCCAGCTCCGGCCGCGCGTCGTCGTCCCGCTGCAGCCCAGACCGAGGCCGCTCCGGCGGCTGATGCCGCTGCTGAACTCGATGTGGATGTCGAAGACGGCGGTGATTCGTCGGCTGCCGGCAGCGTTAGCGCCTCGGTGCGCAAGCGCTCCACCACGGCGGCTCCGCGCCCGGGTCGCAGGTAAGCGGCATGAGCATCACTGCTGAACAGGTGAAGCAGCTCCGCGAGCGGACCGGCGCGGGCATGATGGAATGCAAGAAGGCGCTGGTTGAAACCGGCGGCGATCTGGATGCTGCCGCTGAACTGATGCGCAAGCAAGGTTTGGCCAAGGCGGACAAGAAGGCCGCCCGCGTGGCTGCCGAAGGTGTGGTCATCGTGGAGAAGTCGACCGACGGCCGCACTGCGGTGCTGGTCGAGGTCAACTGCGAAACGGACTTCGTGGCGCG
>CAYFPW010000132.1:0-4750 GCA_964345055.1 uncultured Steroidobacteraceae bacterium
GTCAGGTCAAGGGTGGCAGACATCCCGTTCAGGTTCCTCGATCACGTCTGGACGAACTCAGCGGACTTATACGGCCAGCGGGCGGTGAGGGCAAGAGCCAGAAACTGTGGAGCCGGTTCAGGCCGGTTGTCATGAAGTTTCAACACGTTCCTCCGGCTGTCACATAATTGACACCGGCGCTGCAAAGAATGGTCACAGATTCCGTGGCGGTTCCTCAGCAGGTGGTGTGCGATATGGCAGGCAGGCAAATCCTCGTGGTGGAAGATGAAAAGGCGATCCGCGACATGATCGCTTTCGGGCTTCGTCGCGCCGGCTTTGAGGTGCGCGAGGCTGAGGACAGTCGCGCGGCCCGTGTGGCAATCGCCGACCGTCTTCCCGATCTCGTGCTGATCGACTGGATGCTGCCCGACACCAGCGGCCTGGAGCTGACGCGTACGCTCAAGCGCGGCCGTGAAACACGCGATCTGCCTGTCATCATGCTCACTGCGCGCGCCGAGGAATCAGACAAAGTGGCTGGCCTCGAGGGCGGCGCCGATGACTACATCACCAAGCCTTTCTCACCGCGTGAGCTCCACGCGCGCATCAACGCGCTGCTGCGTCGTACCGAGGGCCATGATGCGGAGGAGACGCTGAAGGTGGGGGTGCTGGCCATGGATCGGGCGGCCCATCGGGTCACGGCGGGCGATGCGCCAGTGGAACTGGGCCCGACGGAATATCGGCTGCTGGAATTCTTCATGCGCAATCCCGAGCGCGTATTCAGTCGCGAGCAACTGCTCGACCGCGTCTGGGGCGGCAATGTCTACGTCGAGGAGCGAACCATCGACGTGCACATCCGTCGTCTGCGCAAGAGTCTGGAACCGGTGCAGGCGGCTGACTACGTGCAGACCGTGCGTGGTGCGGGTTACCGGTTGTCGACGAGGCCAGACTCTTGATTTCTCGTGCCGTCCGTAATCTGGGTTGGACGGGCGGCATTCTGTTTCGTGTCGGTTTGACGGCTTTAATAGGCTCGCTGCTGGGATTTTTTATCGGTCGTCCCTGGATTGGCGCAGCGGCAGCGCTGGCGGTGGTGCTTGCCTGGCAATGGCGCCGCCGACTGCAATTGTTGCAGTGGCTGATGCGCAATTCCTCTGACGGCGCGCCTGAGTGGGGCGGCCAATGGGGTGAGTTGGCAACGGCCATGTTGAGGCAGCTCAGGCGAAAGCAGTTTCACA
Organism: uncultured Steroidobacteraceae bacterium; assembly: GCA_964345055.1. Taxonomy (GTDB): domain Bacteria; phylum Pseudomonadota; class Gammaproteobacteria; order Steroidobacterales; family Steroidobacteraceae; genus FEN-1191. The sequence continues at coordinate 1,212 of CAYFPW010000132.1, forward strand.
AGAGCCAGCTTCTGCGCGTCCTGAGACAACTGCGGCAGTCTACGACGGCCCTGCCGGATGGTGTGGTGCTGCTGAGCCCAAAGGCTGAAATTCAGTGGTTCAACGATGCTGCGATGAGGCTTCTTCGGCTCACTACCGGTGATCAGGGTCTGCGCATCGACAACCTCGTGCGCTATCCGGAATTTGCAAACTACCTGCGTGACGGCCATTTCGAGTCGCCGATCCTGATTCGCTCTATCGGTCCGGTAGAGGGCTGGCTGTCATTGCAACTTGTGCCCTTTGGCGAAGGACAGTTGTTGCTGATGGCAAGAGATGTGACCAGCCAAGCCAGGCTGGACGCCATGCGCAAGGATTTCATCGCCAACGCGTCGCACGAGTTGCGTTCGCCGCTAACGGTGATTTCTGGTTATCTGGAGACGCTGATCTCCGACGACACTCTGGATCCGTCGCTCTCTATCCCGCTGGGAGAGATGCGTCGTCAGGCTCAGCGAATGAATGGCATCGTTGAGGATCTTCTCAGTCTGTCGCGTCTGGAGGCGGCTGATCGGGAGGCTCCGCGCGAGGCAGTCGATGTCGCAGGTATTATTGGCCAACTGAAAAAGGACGTGCTGGCTCGTGCTGTGCATCCTCAGGAGGTCCTGATAGTCGCCGAGTCTCAGGCCAAGCTGTTGGGCGATACGTTGCAGATCCACTCCGCGTTCCACAATCTAGTCGATAACGCTGCCAAGTACACACCTGCCAATGGCAGTCTCCACGCGCGCTGGTGGGTCGACGAGGATGGGGCGCACTTTGCCGTCCGCGACACCGGAATCGGAATTCCAGCTGAGCACATTCCACGGCTGACCGAGCGTTTCTATCGTGTGGATGCCGGTCGCAGTCGGGCCACCGGAGGTTCCGGTCTGGGGCTAGCGATCGTTAAGCACGTATTGCAGCGACACGGCGCAACGCTAGAAATCCGCAGCAGCGAGGGGAAGGGGAGCGAATTCATCTGTCATTTCCCTCCGGATCGTGTCCAGCAAGTGACGTTGCAGCCGGGAGCCAACGCGCTATAGTTCGACCATGGATCCCGCTGACCTATCGCATCACACCTCCCGCCGTTTCAACGAAGACTTGGAGCGCGTTCGAACGCGAGTGCTCGCCATGGGCGGGCTGGTGGAGGAGCAACTGCTGCGTGGCCTGACCGCACTGGTCGAGGGTGACAGCCAGCTAGGCGAGAGCGTCGCGATTGAGGACCGCAAGGTCAACGCTCTTGAGCTCACCATTGACGAGGAGTGCAGCCGTATCCTGGCCACACGGGCACCGACTGCAGGCGATTTGCGGGTCATCGTGGCGACAATCAAGATTATCACCGACTTAGAGCGCATCGGCGACGAGTGCGAAAAGATTGGAATTGCCGCTAGCAGGCTGGCAGTTGCTGAGCGTCCGAGCGATCACTATCGCGAGGTTCGTCATCTTGGGAGAGCGGTTCAGGATCTGGTCCATGACGCGCTGGATGCTTTTGCGCGGCTGGACGCAGGTCATGCCCTTAACGTCGCGCGTCGGGACCGTATTGTCGATGACGAGTACGAATCGATTCAGCGTCAGTGCATCACTTTCATGATGGAGGACGTGCGGCAGATCAGGCGCACGCTCGATGTCATGTGGGTGGTGCGTGCACTGGAGCGCATTGGTGACCATGCCAAGAACATCTGTGAATACGTCATCTATATGGTGCACGGCAAGGATGTGCGACACACATCTCTGGAAAGTGTCGAAAGTGTGATTCTGCCGCGCAGCGGTTGAGTTCACCGCCTGGTTAGCGCCCTCGACTAGCCGGTCGTCGGGCGCATTTCAGTGACGCGACTGGGGCTTGCAAGCCTCTGTATCGAAACCAATTATTCCCGATTGCGGTGAGTTCGCGGCACGTGTTCCTCCGCTGACACAAATCTGTCATGACGGCTGGGTATAAATGCGCCCGGCGGAAGTCACAATTTCTGTGGAACAACGTAAGTCAGAGGGAGAGATTAGAGTGAAATCACTTGTCAAGAAGACGTTCATGGCGGGCTCCGTTGCCGCGCTGCTGTCTGCGCCGGCCTTTGCCCAGAGCGCCGATGCATCGAAACTCGATGACATCGCCCGGCAGCTCCAGTCTCTGAAGGATCAGAACGAGCGCCTGCAGGCTGAGGTGGACTACCTGAAGACCAACGCTAAGGAAGAGCGCAAGCAGGTTGCCAGCGACGAGGTTATTCTGACCGCTCTCAACACGACAGCCTCCGTTGCGGCAAACAAGTACACCTGGAGTGGTGACTTCCGCTACCGCCACGAGAATATCGCCCCGGAAGAAAATCTGACCACGCGTAACCGTGAGCGTATGCGTGTCCGCTTTGGCGTCGGCGGCAAGGTGAACGATACCGTCAATTTCAAGCTGCAGCTGTCCACCACCAATTCGGGTAACGACAACTACCGCTCGACCAACCAGACTCTGGGCACCGAGTGGGACCGCAAGCCGGTCAGCTTCGATCAGGCATACGTCGACTGGAAGGCCAGCGACACGACCAACCTCGTGCTCGGCAAGATGCCGATTCCCTGGGTCACTACCGTCAGCTACCTGTTCGACAAGGATTTGACTCCGGAAGGTGCTGCACTCAAGTACGTGCGTGGACCGCTGTTTGCGGGCGCCTACTTCGGTGCTATCAACGAGCGTGATAGCGGGACGAACTCGATGGCTGCCAAGGACGCCGACCTGTGGGCAGCTCAGGTAGGCTTTAAGAAGGCCGTTGGCAAGGTGACCTTCACCGGTGCGGTGGGGTATTTCCAGCTGAACGGTATCCGTGATCGGGTCATCTCGGCGGCAGTGCCGTCAAGTGCGCCGTCCGGCACCAGTTGCTCTCTGGATGGTGCCTTTGGCTCTGGTCAGGGTACGGGCAACAATGCCTTTGGTAACAGCACTTATGTCGGTGCGGCGCTGGATGCAACGGGCAGCAGCGCGGTGTGCACACGTCTACTGAATGACTACAAGCTCCTCGAGGTGCTTGGTCAGGCCGACTTCGTTGCCGGCAAGTATCCGCTCAGCCTCTTCGTCGACTACATGAAGAACAATGGCGTTGTTGCCAGCCAGACCAACAAGCAGGACACCGGCTACTCGGCGGGCGTCCTCTTCAATAAGGCCGCCGCTGCCAAGACCTGGGAGCTCGGCTATGTCTACCAGAAGGTGGAGAAGGATGGAGACTGGACCGGCTTCCATGATTCTGACTTCGGCGGCGGACTCACTGATTCGAGTGGTAGCGTTTTCAAGGCTGCCTATGTTCCGGCCACTAACTGGACGCTGAACGCCACCTACTTTGTCGATAGCCGTTTCATCGACAATACTGATAGCGCTCCGACCAAGGGCTACAACCGTCTGCAGCTCGACCTCAACTACAAGTTCTGAGGAGAAGCAGAATGGATGCCGAATCACTGGGCCACCACACATCCAGTCGGTTTGATGCCGATCTGGAGCGGCTGCGCGGAAACGTGCTGCAAATGGGTGGCCTGGTGGAGCGGCAGCTGCAGCGGGCGCT
>CAYFPW010000133.1:0-4729 GCA_964345055.1 uncultured Steroidobacteraceae bacterium
GGCTGCAGACCACTCTCCTGAACCGCGCGCTCGTCCATGAAACTGGCATACAGCGCCGCTGCCTTGCGGGCCTGCGGCGTAGCCTGTGCCGGCTCATTCAGGGCATGCTCGAGCAGTTCGTGAACACGCCGCTCGGAATCGGTCGTAAGCACCGTGAAGGCGCCATAGGCAGACAGGTCGGCGGGGATCGGCGTGCGCTCCAGCCAGCGACCATCAACATGGCGGTAGAGATCATCCTGGGGACGGACGCGCAGATCGAAATTGGTCTTGTCGATGCCGCTGCGGAGCGGCTGGGCGGCAGACACGGCAGCGACCGTCAGGAGCGACGCGATGATCGGAGCCAGGCGACGGCTCAGGGGCATTGTAGTTCTCATGCTCCCATTCTTGGGTGACTCGCGTCGCTCTACAAGACCCAGCGAGCATTCTGCCGCTCAGTTGGCCTGCACTCTTGCGGACCGCCGCCTCTGAATTCAAGATCCGCCCGGCGCGCGCCCTCCCCCGCAGCAACTGGAAGACTGGAATATCGATGGGACGCTATCGCCCCCCTACACCCCCTGCCCCACGGTACATCACACCTGCGGGCCATCAGCGGCTGCGCGCTGAGCTCGACCAACTGTGGCGGGTCGAGCGTCCACAGGTCACACAGGCAGTCAGTGCCGCGGCTGCCCAGGGAGACCGTTCGGAGAACGCCGAGTACACCTACGGCAAGAAGCGCCTGCGCGAGATCGACAGCCGGGTGCGCTTTCTGCGCAAGCGCCTCGACGGCATGGTGGTGGTGGACCGCCCTCCTTCGGACCCACGGCGTGTCTTCTTCGGCGCATGGGTGACTCTGGAAGCCGCCGACGGCAGCGAAGTCACCTATCGCATCGTCGGGCCGGACGAATTCGACATGGCGCCTGAATACATCAGCATGGCAGCGCCGCTGGCTCGGGCGCTGCTGGGCAAGTCACTGGACGATGAGGTGCGAGTCGCCACTGCCGGTGGCGAACGCTGCTACACCATCATCGAGATCCGCTACGCGGCAGCCGTCAGCTGACGCGCACGTTGCGGAACTGCCAAGGATCGGTGAGATCCAGATCCTCGGGAAACAGCCGTTCGCGGTCGGTCAGCGGCGTCCAGTCCGTATAGGTGCCAACCACGGGCCCCAGATACGGCATGCAGACTTCAAGGTTGCGGCGGAAGTCCATGTCATCCGGCTCCACCACACCCTCGTTGGGATTTTCGATCGCCCAAATCATGCCAGCCAGTGCGGCGCTGGTGACCTGCAGGCTGGTAGCGCTGTTGAACGGCGCGAGCTGCCGCGCCTCATGAATCGAGAGCTGCGAGCCGAACCAATAGGCATTTTTCTTGTGACCGCAGAGCAGCACGCCGAGTTCGTCGATGCCCTCGGTGATGTCGTCCATCATGATCCGCTTGCTGTCCTGCATCTGGTAGCCGCGCCCACAGAACTCATGCACCGAGAGCACCGCAGCATCCGAGGGGTGATAGGCGTAGTGCACCGTTGGCCGGTAGACGGCCTGCTTCTTGTCGTCGAGCAGCGTGTAGTAGTCGGCGATGCCGATCGCCTCACTGTGCGTAATCAGGAAACCGTGGAACGGTCCGGCCTTCGGCGTCCAGGTCCGCACCCGGGTGGCCACACCGGGCTGACCCAGATAGATCGCCGCGCCGCAGCCTTTTTCGTGGCGTTTGCCGTCGCGCGGGAAGGTGCGTTCGTGCGTGCCCCAGCCCAGTTCAGCGGGCTGCCCGCCCTCAGAGACGAAGCCGTCCACCGACCAGGTATTAACGAACTCGTTCTGTCGCTTGTGGCTGGAGCCGATCTGGGTGTCGCGCTCAGCGACATGAATCGCGCGGACACCAAGCGCCTGGGCCAGCTCGCCCCAGCCACGCCGGTCGGTCGGCACCTGGGTCTGGTGACCGGTGTCCGCGGCAATGTTCAGCAAGGCCTGCTTGACCAGATGGGAGACCAGGCCCGGATTGGCGCCGTGGGTCAGCACGGCCGTGGGCTGGCGGATGCCAGGGGTGCGCAAGGCCAGAGCCGTTTCGCGCAGCGCATAGTTTGTGCGCTGTGCCGGCGATAACGCGGCATCGGTGTAGCCACCCGCCCAGGGCTCGATGCAGGTATCGAGATACAGCGCCCCGACCTCACGGCACAGCCGGATCAGGGCAACACTGGACACGTCGACGGACAGGTTCAGCAAAAAATCGCCGCGACTGAGCAGCGGCGTCAGTACGCGCTTGAAGTTGTCGTGTGTCAGCGGCTCGATGACGAACTTGACGCCCTGCTCCACAGCCGCAGCACGACCCGCTTCATTGGCGGTGACGACGGTGATTCGATCGGCGGTAAGAGAAAGATGGCGGAGAATGAGCGGCAGGACGCCTTGGCCGATGCTGCCAAAACCGACGATGACTAGGCGCCCATCGAAGCGGACGCGCGCGGAGTTGTTTGTCATGCGAAAAAGATTAGCAACCCTGTGCCCGGCGCGCCACCGCTACAACAGTCAGCGGCCCTCGGGCGACGCAGCGGTTCAGGCCTACAAAGGCTCCCAGTGCGGAGGCCATGTGCGCGCATGGCCCGGCAGCGCGGCAACACGCTGCAGCCAGCGGGCGAGTGACGGATAGTTCACTTCCAGCGGTAGGAAACGGGCCGCCAGCTCGCGGGCGGCTGGCCGCTGCAGCGTCCGCAGCAGCAGACGGATATCGGGGTAGATGATCATGTCAGCCGCCGAAAATCGCTCGCCGACCACCCACTCCGACTGTGACAGCCGCCGCTCGATGGTGCGCGCCTCATTGGCGATGCGATGCATTGCCGTAGTGACGTGCTCGTCGATGCGCGGCGTGCGCTGCTCAGGCACTGCCTCCAGCACCTGACGCAGACTTGGTTCAATGTAGGCCTGATACTCCTGGATCACACGCATGATGACCGCCGCTTCCTGCGGTCCAGCGCCGAAGATCGGAGGCTGCGGAAATTTCAGATCAAGGTAGTACAGGATGGCGACGGACTCGAACACTACATAGTCGTCATCACGCAAGACCGGCACCTGGCCACGCGGATTGAGTGCCAGCATCTGCGGCGCCTTGTGTTCCTGCTGGTCGAGTTTCAGCAGATGGCTGTTCCAGGGAATTCCCTTGTGCTCCAGCGCCAGCATGACGCGCCAGCAATAAGGGGATCCGCTGCCCCAGTAGAGGTCGATGGCCATGTCACTCCGCCTGTGCCGAACGCTGATTGTAACGGGCTTTCGGACCCCTGTACGCAAACCGCTACTCAGGCAAGATAGGCGCTGCCGTTGATCGAACTGCCCCTCGCTCGCTTGGAGCGGGAGGACGCTGGGCGCCTCGGCTGCAATGGAGTCCGAAATGAGCCTGCTGAAAACCCAAAACATCTACCGCGGCCGCGTCGTGAAACTGAACGTGGAAACCGTCCGATTGCCCAATGGGCACGTGGCGGAGCTGGAAATCATTCACCATCCCGGTGGCGCTGCGACTGTGGCGCTGGATGAGAGTGGTCGCGTCTGCCTGTTACGGCAGTACCGTCATGCTGCAGGCGGCTGGATCTGGGAGCTGCCCGCAGGAAAACTCGAACCCAGCGAGCCGCCACTGGAAACAGCACGGCGCGAATTGATCGAAGAGGCGGGGATGGAAGCGAGCGAGTGGCTGGCGCTCGGACCGTATATCAGCTCGCCCGGGGTATTCACGGAGAACATACACCTATTCCTCGCCCGGGGATTACGCAGCGTCGACACCCACCACGAAGCGGCTGAATTGATCGAGATCCATTGGGTCGACTTCGCTACGGCGTGCCAGCAGGCAGCCCGCGGAGAAATCAACGACGGCAAGACGGCGCTCGGACTGCTGCGAGTTCAGGCCCTGCTGGCCAGCGGCGCTCTCTAAAAACAGCCCCCCGATCGCGCCGAGTACTGCCAGCCACCTTCGGCGCGAGTCAGTCGCGCCACGCAGCCTGATACGTCATACCGGCGCGCAGGAGTCGTCGGATCAGCTCGGCATAATCAATACCCGCCGCTGCCGCCGAGGTCGCAAAATCCTCGATGCGCGCAATGTTCGGATTGGGGTTGGCCTCCAGCACGAACAGCTGGCCATCGGCACGCAAACGGAAGTCGATGCGCGCCAGCCCGCTGAGCCGCAGCGCACGCCATGCCGCCAACGCCACCGAATGGATACGGCGCACGTGCATTGCATCCAGATCCGGTGCCGGCCTCGGCCCGATTCCCAGACTGCGCTGGTAGGCTCGATCCCACTTGATCCGTCGCGTGGCGATGCGCGACATCCGCTTCGGCAGGCGACCGAACTGCAGCTCCCACACCGGCAACGCCAGCGGCCGCTCATTGCCCAGCACGCCCACGTACAGTTCACGGCCGTCGATGTATTCCTCGATCAATGCGTCGCAACCGTACTTCTCGTGCATCAATCGCACTCGCGAGCGCAAGTGCGTCAGGTCGTGCACCACGGACGCCTGGGCAATCCCCAGCGACGCATCATCGGTCGCGGATTTCACGATCAGTGGAAAATGCAGACCCGCCGGCAGCGATGGGCGCCGGCCTCGCGGTGTCACCACCCACTGCGGCGTTGCGATTCCGGCGCTGCTTAACAACTGCTTGCTGAGCACCTTGTCGCGGGCCAGCATCAGGCCGCGAGGATTACAGCCGGTGTACGGCTGACTCATCAGCTCGAGGTGCGCGACGAGATTGGCCTCGTAGGCAACCACGCCATTGAA
>CAYFPW010000134.1:0-4655 GCA_964345055.1 uncultured Steroidobacteraceae bacterium
GGGCCGCAGGGCAGTGCTTATGGCGCCAACGCACTCGCTGGATTGATCAGCGTGCAGACCCGTGATCCTCTCAGTGGCGCGGGTGGCGAAGCCGAGGTGATGGCAGGGGATCATGCTACGCGTGCCGCAGGTGTCGCGCTTGGGCAGACGGAAAGTCTCGGCGGTGCGGACTCGCGGGTCGGCTGGCGGCTGGTTGCGCAGCAATACAAGGGCGACGGCTTCCGTCATAACGCATTCCTGAATCGCGATGATACCAACGGCTACGACGAAACGACTCTGCGTGGACGTCTGGCTCTGCAGACTAGCGCTGCATTCCGTGCCGATCTGACGCTCATGCACGTCGATCTCAACAATGGCTATGACGCCTGGTCCATCGACAACTCCCGAGTCACGCAGTCCGACAAACCCGGTCGCGACTCGCAGCGTTCCAATGGTGCAGCGCTGCAGCTGCAGTGGCGCCTGGCGGCTCCCGGCGAGCTGCGGAGTCTCACCAGCGTGGCGGACTCAAATATTCTTTTCTCATTTGATGGTGATTGGGGCAACAACGCCTTCTGGGCGCAGCAGCCCGCCTGCCGCCCCAATCCGTCGCTTTGCGTGCCTTATGACTTTACTTCCAGCACCCGCCGCACACGCAGGACGGTTGCCCAAGATCTGCGTCTGACGGGTGACGCCGATCATCGTATTGCCGGCCGTGCCAACTGGCTGGTGGGTCTCTATACGCTGCAACTGTCGGAAGGCAATGATCAGCTGGACCTGTACAACGGCGCGGTCTACACGCAGCTCAGTTCGCGCTACCGCGCTCGTAACTCAGCCGCCTACGGCCAGCTCGACATGCCACTGGATGGCCCCTGGGCGCTCAGCGCGGGCCTGCGTGGCGAGCAGCGGCAGGCTCGTTACAACGATACGGAGGCAGTGGCATTCAATCCGACGGACCGTATGTGGGGCGGCAATCTCTCTCTCAGTCGGGAGAGCGCGCCGCAGTCACACGATTACCTGACGCTGGCGCGCGGCTTCCGGGCGGGTGGCTTCAATATTGGCGCCTCGCTGCCGCCGGCACGCCGTCAGTTCCGGCCCGAATACCTGTGGAACCTAGAGCTGGGCCACAAGCAGCGCAGCGCCGATGGCCGCTGGAACTGGCAGGCCGATGTGTTCTACATGCGGCGTGTCGATCAGCAGGTGTCGAGCTCGGTGCAGGTCGATCCCACCGATCCGCTCACCTACGAGTACTACACCGACAATGCCGCGCGCGGCGAAAACTACGGTCTCGAGGTAGAGGGCGGCTTGCAGGTGGATGCGCATTGGCACGTCGGTGCATCGCTCGGGCTGCTCGGAACCCGCTATATCGATTTCGCCTATAACGTCGTGACCTATGATGCGGCCTTCAATCCCCACGTCGAGCGGCGTGATCTCTCGGGTCGGGCGCAGGAGTATGCCGCGCCCTGGCAGGGCAGCCTGAACGTCGACTACGAACATGCATCGAAGCTCGCGCTGGCCAGTGGTGGCTTCGCGAAGTGGCAGTTGCATGTCGATGCGGCGCGCTCTGCGGGCTATTACTTCAGCGCCAGTCACGACCAGCGCGCCGCGCCGCATGGCGCGATCAATCTTCGTGCCGGGCTGGCCGGACCGCGCTGGGAGGCCGGTCTTTGGGCGCGCAATCTGCTTAATCAGGATAGCGCGCTGCACGGCTTCTACTTCGGCAACGAGCCGCCTGACTTTTCCAATAAGGTTTATCTCCAGCGCGGCGACACGCGTCAGATCGGGCTGAGCCTGCGCTATCACTTCCCTGAACTGTAAGGAGCCTGCCATGCAGATCGGTGTCGAGATCAGTCTCTATCCATTGAATGCCGACTACATTCCGCCGATTCGCGATTTCATCGCGCGTCTCAATACGGAGCCGCGCATTCGCGTGGTGACCAATGCGATGAGCACGCAGGTGTTTGGCGAGTTCGCTGTGGTGATGCCGCTGGTGCAGACTGAGATCGCCCGCACTTTCAGTGAGAATGCCAAGGCCGTTTTTGTAATGAAGGTGCTCGGACCACTGGCAGCAGAGTCCTGACTATGAACGAGGCGATGCTGCAGCAGCTGTGGCGCGATCTGCTGGCGACGTCGCCCGCAGAACTGGTGGCTGCGGCCTTGGGCGTGGTGTACGTGGTGCTCATCGCGCGCCGTCGGCGCGGCGGCTGGATTGCCGGTGGCATCAGCTCGCTGCTCTATGTGTGGCTGTCGGCGGCAGCCCGCCTGCCCATGCAGTCGGTGCTACAGGTGTACTACGTGGCCATGGCTGGCTATGGCTGGTGGAGCTGGACGCGGAATCAGGAACAGGAGCAGGGTCGCATCGCCAGCTGGCCCTGGTCGAGGCATGCGCTGGCGGCGATCGGCATCCTGGTGTTGTCGTTGGCCTGCGCGCACTGGCTTGCGGGCCAATTCGATGCGGCGTGGCCGTTCCTTGATTCACTGACCACCATCGGTAGCCTGTTCGCCACCTGGCTGGTGGTGCGCTCGGTTTTGGAAAATTGGCTTTACTGGATCGCGCTGGATGCTGTCACTGTTTTCCTCTTCGCTCGTCAGGGACATCCGGTGACGGCCGCGCTCTACGGCGGTTTTCTGCTGATCGCCGTCAGTGGCTATCTGCAGTGGCGCCGCCAGTGGCAGGCGCAGAGTTAAAGCAGCCGCGCCAGCAGTCGCTGGCGCGAGTGCCTGGCGCCGGTCGAAACGGTGCCGGCATACGCGCATTGCGGGCTCTCACGGGCGGCAGCGTCAACAATCTCTGGCGCGTCGATACCGATGCGGGTCATTTCCTGTTGCGTGAGGACGGACCGGCATGGCGTCGACCCGGTGTGAACCGTCAGCGTGAGGGCGTTGCCCATGCAATGGCGGCCGAGGCTGGACTTGCCCCGCGCATTCTTGCGCGTAGCGATACCGGTGATTGGCTGGTCTGTGAGTTCATTGATGGTCGCGTCTGGACGTCCGACGATTTTGGGCAGGCGACCCAGCGGGAACGACTTTGTGAGCTGCTCGGTCGTGTGCATCGGCTGGCGCTGCCGCGACAGGAATGCTGGCCATTTGAGCCCCTGCGATTAGCGAATGACTATGCTCACGCGGCTGCACCGGGGCCGCGGGTGGAGGCCTGTCTGGCTGCCGCACGGCTAGCGGCAGCGCAACTCGATGCCGCAGCAGCGCCGCGTGTGCTGACCCATGGCGATCCATTGCCCGGGAACGTGATCGAATCGGCGGGCCGCTTGTGGCTCATTGACTGGGAATTTACGCAGTGTGCGGATCCAGTCTGGGATCTGGCGGCTTTCGCCGTCTGGTTTCCGGAATCTCTCGGGGATCTGACGCACGGCGCTGAGCGGGCCGGAATCGGCGGTGAGGGCCTTGCAGCGCGTCTCGACGCTGCGCTGGTGCTGCACCGTGCGCTGGGCAGTCTCTGGTACCTAGCCCGCGGTGAAGCGCCGCCTGCAGTGCTGGAAACCCGGGCGGCGAGTGGGCACACTAGCGCGCCCCGTGCGTAGCGCCGGAACGGATAAAGGATCAGACATGCCCCTGCTGAAAGTAGTGGATCGCGACGGCAAAGAACACGACATCAACGCACCCGCCGGCGGGGTGCTGATGGAGCCACTGCGCGACATGGATGACGGCGTCACCGCCATCTGCGGTGGCATGTGCTCCTGTGCCACCTGTCATGTCTATGTGGATCCGGCGTGGGTGGACAAGTTGCCTAAACCGATGTCCGATGAGCTTGATATGGTTCGCGATCTCACGGCTTACCAGTCCAATTCGCGACTTTCCTGCCAGATCCACCTCACCGAGGCATTGTCCGGCCTGAAGGTGACAATCGCTCCTGAGGAATAGGCGGCACGCGGTGATGCTGGTCTACCTGTTTCTCGGTGGGGGTGCCTTTCTGGCACTGCTTCGCGTCTTCTTTGTGATGCGGCGCATGCAGCGGCAGCGTGGCGATGATTGGGATGCACAGCTGGTACGCAATTACCGAGCGCAGGGCGGGCAGGGCTTCCAGCCTGTGGAGATTGGATTTTTCTTCGGTGTTCCGGATGCGGCTGCCTGCGAAGCACTGGCCACCGCGCTCCGTGCGGATGGCTGCAGCGTGGATTTCAAAGCGGCCACCAGCGAAGGTGCTTCCGGGTACTCGCTGCACGCCGGCAAAGCGCTGCGCGTGTCCGTCGAGACGATGCGTGATCATTCACGCCGCTATCGCCAGCTGGCGCGCCAACACGGTGCCAGTTATGACGGCTGGGCCACGGCGGGCGTGGGAAAACCGGCTCAGGATGGTTCGCAGCGCCTGCGCCCGGTACGTTTGCAGGACTAACGACGAGGCCGTCCTCCGGACGGCCTCGCGTCACTTTTCGATTGTCGGATCAGCTTTTTTTGGCAGCGGTCTGCTTCTTGACTGCTTCAGCCGCAGCTTTGATGGCTTCCTGATCGCCGAGGTAGCGGCTGGACAGCGGCTTGAGCTGTGCGTCCAGTTCGTAGAGCAGCGGTACGCCGGTGGGAATGTTCAGCTCCACGATGGCCGCTTCGCTCATGTTGTCGAGCATCTTCACCAGGGCGCGCAGGCTGTTGCCATGCGCGACGATCATCACGTTGCGGCCCGCAAGTAGTTCCGGTGCGATGCGCTGCTGCCAGTAGGGCAGTACGCG
>CAYFPW010000135.1:0-4628 GCA_964345055.1 uncultured Steroidobacteraceae bacterium
CATCGGCACGGGCATGACGTTGTTGTTGGGGTGCTTCACCGCGATGTGCCGGAATAGCGACTGTTTGGCTTCACGCGCCGCGGCATGAGCATTGGCCAACGAGATGGCCAACAGCGCGTTGGCGCCCAGACGCCCTTTGGTGTCGGTCCCATCGAGTTCGATCATGCGCGCATCGATGCCCGTCTGGTCGGCAGCGTCACGACCGAGCAGCGCTTCGCGCAGCACGGTGTTGACGTGCTCCACGGCCTTGAGCACGCCCTTGCCCAGATAACGCTTCTTATCGCCGTCGCGCAACTCTACTGCCTCGCGCGTACCGGTCGACGCACCCGACGGCACCGCTGCGCGACCCATTGCGCCCGACTGCAGCGTGACTTCGGCTTCAACCGTTGGGTTGCCACGCGAATCGATGATTTCGCGGCCGCGGATATCGACGATCGAACTCATAGCAGACTTTCCTCGAGGGGACGGGACTTGACGATGCGATCCACCTGCTGGAGCGTAGCCAGCAGGCCTGCCATGTGCGCCAGAGGCCAGGCATTGGGTCCGTCAGACAGGGCCTGATCGGGACGCGGATGGGTTTCCATGAACAGCCCTGCGACGCCGGCAGCCACTGCCGCTCGGGCGAGCACCGGCACGAATTCGCGCTGCCCGCCCGAGGCATTGCCGCGCGCGCCGGGGAGCTGCACAGAATGCGTGGCGTCCATCACCACCGGACAGCCGGTCTCGCGCATCACGGCAAGCGAACGCATGTCGGTGACCAGGTTGTTATAGCCGAAGCTGAAGCCGCGCTCGCAAACCATCAACTGTTCGTTGCCGGTGGTGCGCGCCTTTTCGATGACGGACTTCATTTCCCATGGAGACAGGAACTGGCCTTTCTTGATGTTGACCGGCTTCCCCGCTGCGCTAACGCGGACGATGAAATCCGTCTGACGGCAGAGAAAGGCCGGCGTCTGCAATACGTCGACCACACTGGCGACCTCATTGATCGGCGTGTCTTCGTGCACGTCGGTCAGCACCGGAACGCCGAACTGGCGACGCACACTCTCCAGAATCTTGAGACCTGCGGCCATGCCGGGGCCGCGGAAGCTCTTCACCGAGGAGCGGTTGGCCTTGTCGAACGAAGCCTTGAAGATGAATGGCATGCCCAGTGCCGCGGTGATCTCGCACAGCTGCCCGGCCACCTCATTGATCAGCTCGGCGGACTCAATCACGCAAGGACCGGCGATCAGGAACAGCGGCCGATCGAGACCGGCTTCGAAGTGGGTGAGTTTCATGGTAATGCCGGCCTGACTCTCAAGCGCGCGCCGCGACCGGGATCTGGGCCGCACGAGAGGCGCGCGCGGCACGGATGAAGCTGGTGAACAGCGGATGACCGTCACGCGGATTCGAGGTGAACTCCGGGTGGAACTGCGTGGCCACGAACCACGGATGTGATGGCAGCTCGACGATTTCCGCCAGGCCATCCGGGGACAGGCCGGAGAACACCATGCCGGCGTGCCGATACTGTTCCATGTAGCCGTTGTTGAACTCGAAGCGGTGGCGATGGCGCTCGGCAATGCTGTCGTGGCCGTAGATCTCATGGGCCCGGGAACCCGCCAAAAGTTTTACCTGCTGGGCGCCGAGGCGCATGGTGCCACCCAGATTCGATCCCTCGTTACGCTGTTGCGCGCCGAGCGCCTGGTCCTGCCATTCAGTGATCAGCGCAATGACCGGATGTGCCGTGGCGCGGTCAAACTCGGTGCTGTGCGCACCGTCCAGACCAATGACGTGACGACCATACTCGATGATCGCCAGCTGCATGCCGAGGCAGATGCCCAAGTAAGGAATGCCATGCGTACGGGCGTACTGCACGGCGGCGATCTTGCCCTCGATGCCACGCTCGCCGAAGCCGCCGGGCACCAGAATGGCGTCCATGCCGGCCAACACGGCCGTTCCGTCACGCTCGATGTCCGTGGCTTCGATGTAGTGCAGGTTGACGCGCGAGCGGGTCTTCAGCCCGCCGTGCATCAACGCCTCGTTGAGCGAGAGGTAGGAGTCACGGATCTGCACATACTTGCCCACCATCGCAATGTCGACGGTGCCGTCGGTGCTGGTGCGGGCGTTGACCACCTGCCGCCACTCACTGAGGTCTGCAGCCGGCACTTCAAGGCGCAGTCGGTCGACGACGATGTCGTCCAGCCCCTGGTCATGCAGCAGCTGCGGGATCTTGTAGATGTCGTCGGCATCGATAGCTGAGATGACGGCGCGCTCCTCGACGTTGGTGAACAACGCGATCTTGCGACGCTGGTCATCGGGCAGCACACCCTTGCCACGACACACCAGCACATCTGGCTGGATTCCGATGCCGCGCAACTCTTTCACCGAATGCTGCGTGGGCTTGGTCTTGATTTCATTCGAGCCGCCGACAATGGGCACCAGCGTCAGGTGCATGTACAGGACGCGGTTGCGGCCCAGCTCCACGCCCAGCTGGCGGATGGCTTCAAGGAACGGGAGCGACTCGATGTCGCCGACCGTGCCGCCGATCTCCACCATGCAGACGTCGGCATCGCCGGCGCCCAGCAGAATGCTGCGCTTGATTTCGTCGGTGATATGCGGGATGACCTGCACCGTTGCGCCCAGATAATCGCCACGACGCTCCTTCGCGATCACACGCTCGTAGATACGGCCGGTGGTGAAGTTGCTGTGACGCCCAGTGGTGGTACGCACGAAACGCTCATAGTGGCCCAGATCGAGGTCTGTCTCGGTGCCGTCGGCAGTGACGAAGACCTCACCGTGCTGGAACGGGCTCATCGTGCCCGGATCGACATTGATGTAGGGATCGAGCTTGACCATCGCGACCTTCAGGCCGCGGGCTTCCAGCAGCGCCCCCAGTGAGGCGGCAGCGATGCCTTTCCCCAATGAGGAAACGACGCCACCGGTGACAAATACGAATCGAGTCATTGGGGATTCCGCCGCGAGTAACGACGGGGCTGCAGACTAGCAAATTACGCCTGCTCTCTCAATTGACGATTACCACTAGAACGTCTCCGCAGTGACCGTCGGGGCCTCATAGGACCAGATCCACTCCAATCGGGCACGCCGCCGACTGGCCGCCGTTGCGGCCAGCGCTGGCGAGTGCCAGCGATCAGCGACGGCGATCAGGCGGCCATCGGCATGGATCAGCGGCAACCGTGCCCGCTCCCACGGCGCCAGACGCTGCGTGCGCAGCCATTCCTTGAGCGTGCGGTGCCCCCGCTCCCCAGCCAGCCGCTCGCCCCCGCCGCGGAAGCCGAGCTGAAGCCGTCGCGGGAGCCGACTGAGGTCCAGCTCGCCGTGCGGATCCTCATGCAGCCGGAGGATGCCTGCGCCCGGGACGATCAGCGTTCGTCGCCGCAGCCAGGACCAGTCGATACTGCCGGTGGGCGCGGACATCAGACCGGTAAAGGCATGGAGGCGACCGTCGAAACGATGCACCTCGGCGCCCGGCCAGCGGATATGCGGCTGTGAATCGCCGCGCGCCTCCAGCAGCGGCCCGGCCAGTTCGCGCAGCCGTGACTGGTCGGGCAAAGGCAAGCCGCGCTGACGCAGCCAGTAACGCAGCAGGTTGGCCCGCGCGGCGGGTGACAGTGCACGCAAGACGCAGACACGCAGTGCCGCACCGTCCACCGCGGCACGCCAGTCCCGCTCCGCCGTGACCGTGAGCAGTTCCTGCGCCTCGGCCATCAGGCTCGCGCTGCGCGCCACGGTCTGCGCCGCCGCAGGCCAACGCTGCTGCAGCGCTGGCAACACCTGTTGACGGAGAAAATTTCGGTCGAAGCGCGGATCGGCATTGCTGTCGTCTTCGCACCAAGTCAGGCGCTCTGCTTCGACATAGGCACGCAACGCGGCCCGCGACACTGGCAGGAGCGGTCGCAGTAGCACACCACGAGCCAGATTCGCGCGCGGCGGCATGGCTGCCAGACCCGCCACACCGGCGCCGCGCAGGAGCTGCAGCAGCACGGTCTCAAGCTGATCATCGAGATGCTGCGCAGTGAGCAGGAATTCGCCGGCGCGCAATGAGCCAGTCAGCGCGGCGTAACGGGCGTCGCGGGCGGCCGCTTCCACTGAGCGACCGCGGCTGTCGACCCGCACCGTGATGACCTGCAGAGGCACGCGCTGCTGACGAGCCGCCACGCGTGCCTGCGCTGCCCACTGCGCCGAGGCCGGCTGGAGTTGATGATCGATGTGTACTGCCCGCAAGGCGAAGCGCTCGGACTTGGCGCAGCGCAGCTGCGCCAAGGCATGCAGGAGTGCGGTGGAATCAAGCCCTCCGGAAAAGGCAAGGCAGAGCTGCGCGCCACGCACCGGCACTCCCAGATCGGCCAGCTGGCGCTGCAGCCAGGCAGGACCGAAGGCGGGTGCTGCCATCGCTGGCTACTTCTTGCCCTCGGAATACACGCCGAATCCCGACAGACGGTTCGTGCGCTGCTGCAACAGCTCTTCCACGGAGAGCTTTTCCAGCGCTGCGAGCTGTGTCTCGAGCGCCTTGGCCAAGTCGGCGGCCATCGTCGCGGGATCGCGGTGTGCGCCACCGAGCGGCTCACGCAAGACCACGTCCACCAGACCCAGCTCACGCAGGCCTTCGGCAGTGACGTTCATGGCCTCCGCAG
>CAYFPW010000136.1:0-4624 GCA_964345055.1 uncultured Steroidobacteraceae bacterium
TCTCCGACACGCTGCGCATCGATCCGACCAAGACCCGCATCGAGGCGCTGGTCGAGATCTATCGCATGATGCGTCCCGGTGAGCCGCCAACCAAGGATGCGGCTGAGAACCTGTTCAACAACCTGTTCTTCAATCAGGAGCGCTACGACCTGTCTGCGGTGGGTCGCATGAAGTTCAATCGTCGTGTCGGCTCCAAGGAGCTGACCGGTTCGAGCGTGCTTTCCAAGGAAGACATCCTGGAGGTGCTCAAAGTCCTGATCGATATCCGCAACGGTAACGGCAGTGTCGACGACATCGACCACCTCGGTAACCGTCGCGTTCGCTCCGTGGGTGAAATGGCTGAAAACGCCTTCCGCGTCGGACTGGTGCGCGTCGAACGCGCCGTCAAGGATCGTCTGACGATTGCCGAGTCCGAGCCGCTGATGCCGCAGGAGATGATCAACGCCAAGCCTGTGGCGGCGGCGGTCAAGGAGTTCTTCGGCTCCTCGCAGCTGTCGCAGTTCATGGACCAGAACAATCCGCTCTCCGAGGTCACTCACAAGCGTCGCGTTTCGGCGCTCGGGCCGGGCGGCCTGACCCGCGAGCGTGCCGGTTTCGAAGTGCGCGACGTGCATCCCACGCACTACGGTCGCGTCTGCCCGATCGAAACGCCTGAAGGTCCGAATATCGGACTGATCAACTCGCTGTCGGTTTACGCTCGCACCAATAACTACGGCTTCCTCGAGACGCCGTACCGGCGCGTCGAGAACGGTCGCGTCACCGACAAGATTGATTATCTGTCGGCCATTGAGGAAGGCGAGTTCGCCATTGCCCAGGCCAACGCCCGTACGGACGCCAAGGGTAATCTGACCGACGAACTGGTGTCGTGCCGCTATCAGAGTGAATTCACTCTGATGCCTCACGACAAGATCCACTACATGGACGTCTCGCCCAAGCAGATTGTCTCAGTGGCTGCTTCGCTGATTCCGTTCCTTGAGCATGACGACGCCAACCGTGCACTGATGGGCTCGAACATGCAGCGTCAGGCTGTGCCGACGCTGCGCTCCGAGACGCCACTGGTGGGTACCGGTATGGAACGTCCCGTTGCCATCGACTCTGGCGTCACTGTCGTGGCGCGCCGCGGCGGCGTGGTCGACTCCGTGGATGCGTCGCGCATCGTGGTGCGTGTCAACGATAATGAAACCACCGCCGGGGAACCGGGTGTGGACATCTACAACCTCACTAAGTACACGCGTTCCAACCAGAACACGTGCATCAACCAGCGGCCACTGGTCAAGGCCAACGATCGCATCGCACGTGGCGACGTGCTGGCCGATGGTCCGTCCACGGACCTTGGCGAATTAGCGCTCGGCCAGAACATGCTGGTCGCCTTCATGCCCTGGAACGGTTACAACTTCGAGGACTCGATCCTGATCTCGGAACGTGTCGTTCAGGAAGATCGCTTCACCACGATCCATATCGAGGAGCTGACCTGTGTTGCGCGCGACACGAAGCTCGGACCCGAAGAAATTTCCGCCGACATTCCGAACGTCGGTGATGCCGCGCTGGGCAAGCTCGATGACGCGGGCATCGCGTTCATCGGTGCTGAAGTGCGTGCTGGTGACATCCTCGTCGGCAAAGTCACGCCCAAGGGCGAGACGCAGCTGACACCGGAAGAGAAACTGCTGCGCGCCATCTTCGGCGAGAAGGCCAGCGACGTGAAGGACACTTCACTGCGCGTTCCGCCCGGCATGGACGGTACGGTCATTGACGTGCGGGTGTTTACCCGCGACGGCGTCGAGAAAGATTCGCGTGCCCAGTCGATCGAGAAGGCTGAAATCGAAGCGGTGCGCAAGGATCTCAACGATCAGCGCCGCATTCTGGAAGAGGATCTCTTTAGTCGTATTCGCACGCTGCTGATCGGGTGCCAGATGTCGGCAGGGCCTAAGCGGTCTCGCGGCAACGCGCAGATTACCGCTGAATACCTCGACACCCTGACGCATGAGGAGTGGTTCGATATCCGCGTCACGGACGAGGATGCCGCCCGCCAGCTTGAAGCAACCGCCGAGCGTCTGCGTCTGCAGCAGGCCGATTTCGACAAGAGGCTCGAAGAGAAGCGCGCCAAGATCACCGCGGGAGACGACCTGGCGCCTGGCGTGCTGAAGATGGTCAAGGTGTACCTCGCGGTGAAGCGCCGCGTGCAGCCTGGCGACAAGATGGCGGGACGCCACGGAAACAAGGGTGTCATCTCCAGCATCGTGCCTGTGGAAGACATGCCGTACCTTGAGGATGGTACCCCGGTCGACGTGGTGCTCAATCCGCTGGGTGTGCCCTCACGTATGAACGTCGGTCAGGTGCTCGAGACGCATCTGGGCTGGGCAGCCAAGGGCCTGGGCCTGAAGATCGGGCGCATGCTCGAAGCCAAGGCCGCGACTCAAGAGCTGCGTGGTTTCCTCGGCAAGATCTACAACGACACCAGTGGGCAGAAAGAGAAGATCACCGCCCTCAATGATGGTGAGGTGATCGAGTTGGCGCGCAATCTGAAGAAGGGCGTGCCGATGGCCACACCGGTATTTGATGGCGCTGCCGAGAAGGACATCAAGCAGCTGCTGGAACTGGCTGAGCTGCCCCTGTCCGGTCAGGCGTGGCTGTACGACGGACGCAGCGGCGAGCGCTTCGAGCGTCAGGTCACTGTCGGCTACATGTACATGCTGAAGCTGAACCATCTCGTCGACGACAAGATGCATGCGCGTTCCACCGGCCCATACAGCTTGGTCACGCAGCAGCCTCTCGGCGGCAAGGCACAGTTCGGTGGCCAGCGCTTCGGCGAAATGGAAGTCTGGGCGCTGGAAGCCTACGGCGCTTCGTACACGCTGCAGGAAATGCTCACGGTCAAGTCGGACGACACCAACGGCCGTACCGCGATGTACAAGAACATCGTCGACGGCGTGCACGAGATGAAGGCGGGTATGCCGGAGTCCTTCAATGTTCTGGTGAAGGAAATCCGGTCGCTCGGCATCAACATGGAACTGGAGCAGGATTGAACCCATGAAAGACCTACTCAAGCTTTTCAAGCAGCAGGCTCCGGTCGAACAGTTCGATTCGATCAAGATCGGTCTGGCGTCGCCGGAAATGGTCCGCTCCTGGTCGTACGGTGAAGTGCGCAAGCCTGAAACCATCAACTACCGGACATTCAAGCCGGAACGTGACGGTCTGTTCTGCGCCAAGATCTTCGGACCGGTAAAGGACTTCGAGTGCCTGTGCGGCAAGTACAAGCGCCTGAAGCACCGTGGCGTGATCTGCGAGAAGTGCGGCGTCGAAGTCACTCAGGCCAAGGTGCGCCGTGAGCGCATGGGTCACATCGAGCTGGCCAGCCCGACGGCCCATATCTGGTTCCTCAAGTCGCTCCCGTCACGCATCGGTCTGATGCTGGACATGACGCTGCGCGAGATCGAGCGCGTGCTGTACTTCGAAGCCTTCGTGGTGATCGAGCCGGGCATGACCGACCTCCAGCGCGGTCAGTTGCTGACCGATGAGATGTACCTCGAAAAGCTCGAGGAGCATGGCGACGAGTTCGATGCCCGTATGGGTGCCGAAGCCGTCCATGAGCTGCTCAAGTCGCTCGATCTGAAGGCTGAGCTCGTGGCTATCCGCGAAGCCATGTCCGGGACGACGTCCGAGACGAAGCTAAAGCGTCTGTCCAAGCGCTTGAAGCTGGTTGAGTCATTCATCGAATCCGGCAACAAGCCGGAGTGGATGGTCATGACTGTCCTGCCGGTGTTGCCGCCGGACCTGCGTCCGCTGGTTCCGCTGGACGGCGGTCGCTTTGCGACCTCCGATCTGAACGACCTGTATCGTCGCGTCATCAACCGTAACAACCGTCTGCGTCGCCTGCTGGAACTGGCTGCGCCGGACATCATCGTGCGCAACGAAAAGCGCATGCTGCAGGAAGCGGTCGATGCGCTGCTGGACAATGGCCGTCGTGGCCGCGCCATCACGGGCACC
The DNA here is from genome assembly GCA_964345055.1 of uncultured Steroidobacteraceae bacterium. GTDB lineage: Bacteria > Pseudomonadota > Gammaproteobacteria > Steroidobacterales > Steroidobacteraceae > FEN-1191. The sequence continues at coordinate 3,985 of CAYFPW010000136.1, forward strand.
AACCGCCGGCCGCTGAAGTCGCTGGCGGACATGATCAAGGGCAAGCAGGGTCGCTTCCGGCAGAACCTCCTTGGCAAGCGCGTCGACTACTCCGGTCGCTCGGTCATCGTGGTCGGTCCGACGCTGCGTCTGCACCAGTGCGGTTTGCCGAAGAAGATGGCGCTTGAACTGTTCAAGCCATTCATTTTCCACAAGCTGCAGATCCGCGGCGAGGCCTCGACGATCAAGGCTGCAAAGCGGCTGGTAGAGCGTGAAGGACCTGAGGTCTGGGATATCCTGGAAGAGGTCATTCGCGAACATCCCGTGCTGCTGAACCGCGCGCCGACGCTGCATCGTCTGGGTATACAGGCATTCGAGCCGGTACTGGTCGAAGGCAAGGCGATCCAGTTGCATCCGTTGGTTTGTACGGCGTTCAACGCCGACTTCGACGGTGACCAAATGGCGGTGCACGTCCCGCTGTCCATCGAGGCGCAGCTCGAAGCGCGTGCGCTGATGATGAGCAGCAACAATATCCTGTCACCGGCCAACGGCGATCCGATCATCGTGCCGTCTCAGGACGTGGTGCTCGGTCTTTACTACATGACCCGTGAGCGAGTTGGCGCACGTGGCGAGGACATGCTCTTCTCCGATGTCCATGAGG
>CAYFPW010000137.1:0-4622 GCA_964345055.1 uncultured Steroidobacteraceae bacterium
CCGTCTTCATCGCTGCGCAGGATTCGCGGGTGAACGAAGATCATCAGCACGCGCTTGTCATGGCTCTTGCTGCGTGTGCGGAACAGCTCTCCGATCACCGGAATGCGGCCCAGATAGGGCACGCGTGATTCACTGGCATCACTGCCATCGGAGATGAAGCCGCCGAGCACCAGCGTGTCGTCATCCTTCACCAGCACGGTGGAGAGGGACGAGCGTTTGTTCGTGATCAGATCCGAGGCGCCGGCAGTGCGCGAGCTCTCCAGCTGTGAACTCTCCACATCGAGTTTCATCAACACGGTATTGCCGTTGTTGATCCGCGGCGTGACGGTCAGGATGGTGCCGACGTCCTGCCGCTGGATCGTCTGGAAGGCGCTGGTCGTGCCCGTCGTACCGGTGTACTGCCCGGTGATGAACGGCACCTGCCGTGATGCACTGAGCTTGGCTTCAACGTTGTCCTGAGTGGTGGTAAACGGCGTGGCGATGATGTTGTTGCGCGCATCGGTCTGCAGCGCCTGCAGTACGGCGGCAAAGTTCACACCGCCGGCGGCAAAGCGCCCCAGACCCAGTACTGCGCCGGAGGGGATCGTCGCTGATGTGCCCCGTGAGACGTTGTACAGGTCGATGATGGGCGAGTTGCCGCCCGAGACGACTGGCGCGGTGAAGCCGCCGACACCCGGAGCGGTGGCCGAGGCGTCGATGAGCCAGTTGACACCCAGGCTGGCTGCGGTCTGCGCCGTCACTTCGACGATGATGGCCTCGACCAGTACCTGTGCGCGGCGAATATCCAGTCCATCAATGACCGTGTTCAACGCCTTCATCGTGCGCACCGGCGCAGTGATCACCAGTGAATTGGTGTCCTTGTCGGCCCAGATGGTGGCCGTGCCACCCGCCAGCGAAAGCGTGGCGGAACCGCTCGAACTTGCTTGGGCTGCCGCCGCGGCAGGAGGTGTCGGGCCATTCGGCTGGGGCTGGGCATTGACCACCCGATTGGCAGTGGCCGTCGAACCGCCGCCGCTGGTGGACATCGATTCCTTGAGCTTGGACGCGAGGCTTTCGGCATCGGCGTGCACCAGTCGTCGAACCACCGTCTCGTTGCCCGAGTCCACCGCAGAATCGAGGTGGGCGATCAAGGCCCTCAAGCGCTGCCGCTGCGTGGAGTCGCCGCTAACGAAAATCGAGTTGCTGCGATCATCGCCGACGATGCGCGGCGGTGTGCTGCCGCCGTCGGGCGTCGCACCACCGGCGCCTCCCACGAGTGCGTTGAGTGTGCGTGCGGTATCGGCGGCAGTGGCGTTCTGCAGCGGAATCACATCGATGTCGGAGTTACCCGCCTGATCGATCTTCTGGATGATGCGCATCATCCGATTCACGTTGTTGGCCCGGTCCGTGAAGATCAGCAGGTTTGATCCAGTGATGACGCCGAGGTTGGCGTTTTGCGGCATCAGCGGTCGCAGCGTCGCCACCAGCGATGCGGCGCTGACGCTTTTCACCGGCACGATCTGTGTAACCAGTTCGTCGGAGGTAGAGCTCACGTTCTCGGTGAGATCATTGCCCGGCAATTGGCGCATGTTGGCAGCCGGGATGATCTTGATCAGATTGCCGGAAGGCACGGCCACGAAGTCATGCACGGACAGGATGGCCAGAAATGCCTGATAGAACTCGGCCGGAGACATCGGTGTCGCCGACAGCATCGTGATCTGTGCGCGTACGCGCGGATCGACGATGAAATTCTTCCCCGTGGTCGTGGCCACCATCTCGATGACCTGAGTGATGTCCGCATCCTTGAAATTGGGCGTGATGCGCGCGGTGCTCTGGCCGGAGGCGACGGCCCCCTGTGCGGCAGCCAGGATCGGCACCGAACTGGCCAGCAGGGTGGAGGCCGCGACTGCCGCGCCCAGGAAACATGTCTTCATTCGTTGCATAGTCTGGCCCTGGCCCACTGTTTCAGCCCCCGCCCATTCCGCCACCACGCGTGCGACTGCCGCCGCGCGTCGTGGCGCCACCACCAGCGGGGGAGTTGCCCTGCTGTCTCGTATTCGCGGCACCCTGTTGCCCGGGAGCCGAACGTGAAACTGTACCCGGAACCGTGTCGGGAGCCGCGCCTTGTGTGTCACCGCTGCCCGCAGCGCGCGGGCCACCGGGAGCGAAGCTGCCGGCATTGAAGCGGCCGCGCTGGCCCGGGCCGGCCGCGTTGGCCGCTGCCTCGGCCGCCGCCGCAGCGTCTGCGGCGACAGCTTCCTCCGCCGCTTGCGCCACCGCAGTCAGGTTCAGATTCACTTCGGTCGGTTGTCCGCTGCGCAGTACGGTCACGCTGGCTGAGGCAGCATTCGACAGCGTTTGCAAGACCTCCTCGGAACGGTTCACATCATCCAGCGCCGTGCCGTTGATATGGGTGATCAGATCGCCGGCGCGGAGGCCCAGCTGACCGAAGACGGCCAGACTGTTGCGACCACCGGGGTAGACGCGAAACCCCTGAAGTTTACCCTGCGCGGTCACTGCCTGAACCCTGAGCAGCCCGTTAAGCAGCGTTCCGTTCTGCGCCAGATTCCGCAGGCGCTGGCCGCCGCTGATTTCAGGTGCGGGAGCCGGGCGGCTCTGAATTTGCACCGAACCTGTCATCGTCTTGGGCAGCGAGACTGTTTCCAGCGCTTCGCCGCGCTCAATCACCACGCGATCCTTGAAGACGGAATGGAGGCGGGCTCCGCCGTCGATGTTGCCGCCGACGTGCACCAGTCGCGCGTTGGCGGCACTCTGACCAATGATGGCCAGACCTCGGCGCGGATCATCGAGGGCATAGACGCCGGCCAGCACCAGTGGTGCTGTTGACGCCGGTGCGTCGCTGGCCGCGACCGGCACGACCGCTTTTTGGCCAAACAGGTGCCCGTTCACGATACCGCCGATATCGATCTCCCGCGCGTTGCTGGGGCGCGGCACCGCCATCGCCGCGCCGTCGGCGCTGGGCAAAGGCATGCGGCCGGTCTGCCGGGTGACCAAGAGGGCCAGTTGCAGGGCGATCAGCGCCAGCAGCAGGCCCGCCACGATGCGGGGACCCTGCTGGCTCACGTGACTCCGCACAGTCGCAAACGAGGGCAGTCTTTCGGTCCAGGCGATCATTGATTTCTAGGTGTCTTGCCCCAAGTCATCATACGGTGTGACCACTGGGCGGCACAAACGTTTGTTCCGGCAAAATTCTCTGTCTTGCGGCCGGCCGGCCCCGTCAGGGAACCGTGCGGGATCTATAATGTCGACATACTCATTCAGCGGAGCACGGAACCAGTGAGCGAGAGACGCGGCGGTGAGCAGCATGACGGTGGTCTGCTGCTGGCGGAAGCCACACCCAAGTTGAAGCAACCGCCGATGTTCCGGGTGCTGCTGCTCAACGACGATTACACGCCGATGGAATTCGTGGTCGACGTGCTCGAAAGGTTCTTCGCCTTGAACCGCACGGATGCCACCCGCATCATGCTGGAGGTGCACACGCGTGGACAAGGCGTCTGCGGAATCTTCACCTACCAGATTGCAGAGACCAAAGTCGCACAGGTGATGGCGCATGCACGTGAACACCAGCATCCGCTCATGTGCACTCTCGAAGAAACGACGGGCGGCTGAGGGCGGCGGGTACAGGAGGGCGGGACGATGTTGTTGTCGAGCGAACTTGAAGCCTGCCTCAATCAGGCCATACGCGACGCGCGGCTGCAGCGTCATGAATACCTAACGGTCGAGCATCTGCTGCTGGCGCTGCTCGAAGTGCCGCGCATCCGTGAGGTGCTGGAAGCCTGTGGAGCGCAGATCAAGCTGCTGGCCGATGCCCTCAAACACCATATCGATTCACGCACCCCGCTGCTGACCACCGGCGACGAGCGCGAGGTACAGCCCACGCTTGGTTTTCAGCGCGTGTTGCAACGGGCCAGCTTTCATGTGCAGTCCAGCGGCAAGCAGGAAGTGGGCGTGGTCAATGTGCTGGTGGCTATCTTCAGCGAGAAGCAGAGCCATTCGGTGTTCCTGCTCACGCAGCAGCAGGTCTCGCGGCTCGATGTTGTGCAATACATCTCGCACGGCCTGCCGCGACCCGGTGAACCGAAGGAAGAGGCCGAGGCGGGTGCAGACGGCGAACGTAATGCAGAGGCCGGCAGCGCGCTGCAAAGCTACGCGGTGAACCTTAACCGGCTGGCGCAGGAGGGCAAGATCGATCCGCTCATCGGTCGTCAGCTGGAGGTGGAGCGCACCATCGAGATCCTCTGCCGGCGCCGCAAGAACAACCCGCTTTACGTCGGTGAAGCCGGCGTCGGCAAGACTGCGATCGCGGAAGGTTTGGCGCGCATGATCGTCGAGGGCAAGGTGCCGGACGTGCTCAGCGACTGCACCATCTATTCGCTGGACATGGGATCTCTGGTCGCCGGAACCAAGTATCGCGGCGACTTCGAGAAGCGCCTCAAGGCGCTGCTGGCCGAACTGCGCAAGCAGCCCGGCGCGGTGCTGTTCATCGACGAGATCCACACCGTGATCGGTGCCGGCTCGGCATCGGGCGGCGTCATGGACGCGTCAAACCTCATCAAACCGGTGCTCGCTAATGGCGAGTTGCGCTGCATCGGTTCCACCACTTACCAGGAATACCGCGGCAT
>CAYFPW010000138.1:0-4598 GCA_964345055.1 uncultured Steroidobacteraceae bacterium
TCGGGCTATACTCCAGCCATGGATAACGGCCTGCTGTGCTGGAAATGTGGCGCCTCACTGGCGAGCCTGTCGTTGCCACTGCTCCGCCGGGATGAATGCCCGGGCTGTCGCGCTGAGCTGCATGTATGCCGCCTGTGCGTCGATTACGCACCGGGACTGGCCAAGCAGTGTCGAGAGCCCACCGCCGAGGAAGTGGGCGACAAAACCCGCGCAAATTTCTGCGATCACTTCAAGCCGAAGGCCGGCGCCTGGGTCGCAGCGGACGACAGTGCCGTCGAGAAGGCGCGCAGCGAACTGGAAAAGCTATTCGGCCGCTGATGAGTGCGGGGCTCCGGCGAATCCGGAGGATCAGCCCAGCGAGGACAAACTGCGCAGCTGCGGGAAAAACTGTCGCCACAGCATCACCACCACCAGCGTGGCAACGCCGCCGAACAGCACCGACGGCACGACACCAATCCAGCCCGCCACGACACCCGACTCGAATCCGCCCAGCTCATTCGACGCACCGATAAACATCGAGTTCACCGCACTGACACGACCGCGGATTTCCTCGGGTGTGTTGAGCTGCACAAGCATCGTGCGTACATAGACACTGATCATGTCGCCGGCACCGGCAATGACCAGCGCAGCAAGCGATATCCAGAAGTTAGTCGATAAGCCGAACACGATGGTGGCCACACCAAACACCGCCACCCCGCCGAACATCCAGTTGCCCGCACGATTGCGCAGCGGCCGTGCAGCGAGCCACAGGCCAACCACCGCCGCACCCATTGCCGGACCCGAGCGAAGCAGGCCAAGGCCCGCCGGGCCAACCTTGAGAATATCGGCCGCAAAGATTGGCAGGAGCGCTGTAGCTCCACCAAAGAGCACAGCAAATAGATCGAGTGAGAGACATCCCAGCACGACTCGGTTGCGGAATACATGCCGCATACCGTGAAAGAGCTCCTGACCACGTTGCCACAATGGCTCATTGCTGCGCAGCGAGGGCGGTAACGTCACGCGGTTACTGATCGTCAGCAACGCCGTAGCCAGGTACAGCGCTGCACAGGTGGCATAAACGACATGCGCCCCGAAGAGATAAAGCACTCCACCCAGTGCCGGACCGCCCACCACCGTAATCTGCCGAAGCATGGAATCCGTCGCCAGCGACGAAGCGAGCTGTTCGCGCGACACAATATTGACGAGAAACGCCTGCATCGCCGGCGCCCAGAACGCACGGGTTGCACCAAACAAAGCGATTGCTCCATACACAGGCCAGGCTGAGCTCAGCCCACGCATTGCGAACCAGCACAGTGACAACGCGCAGACGCATTCAACCAGCGCCGCAATGATCACCAGATGCCGGCGATTGAAGTGATCAGCAGCGTGCCCGCCGACCAGTACCAGACAGAAGAACGGCAGGAACTCCCACAGACCGACTAGGCCCAGAGCCAGCGGATCACGCGTCAGCTCATAGACATGCCACCCAACGGCAACGCCCAGCATCTGCCAGCTGAGGCCCGCACACAGTCGGCTGACCGTATAGCGTGCAAAGCGGGGATTACTCAGGAACGGTAGTCGCCGCGCCTGGCGCGTCACGCTCAACCCGCTTCCCCCGACCCGTCGATGCGCTCGGAGCGCCATTCACGCCATACTGCCAGCATCACCGCCAGCAAGGCTGGGCCGACGAACAAGCCAACGAGGCCGAAAGCGGCCAGGCCACCGAGCACGCCAAACAAAACCAGCAGGAACGGCACCCCAGTGCTGCCACCAATCACCAGCGGGCGGATGACATTGTCGATCCAGCTCACTGCCGTCGCACACCAGATCACCAGCCCGATGGCCGGCACGGTCTGGCCCGCAGCGAACATCCAGACTGCAATGCTGCCCCACACCAGCGGCACGGCAAAGGGAATCAGTGAAGCCACCATGGTCACCAGGCCAGCAAAGATAGGTGCCGGAACCCCGGCAACCCAATAGCCCAGCCCCGCCAGCGCACCCTGCGATACAGCGCAGACCAGCAGACTCAGCAACACGGCTTTGACCATCCTGCCGATGGCATCGAGATACGCTCCGGAGCGGGAACCGATGATCTCGCGCAGCGCCTCCCGCAACTGAACCGCGAAGCGCTCTCCGTCGCGATAGAAGAAGAACAGCGTCACTGCCGTGATGAACATCTTGCCGAGGTTACGGCCGACACCACCCACCAGATCGCGCATCTGACCCATCGAACTACCAAGCAGACCCTGCAAGGCATTGCGCAATGCCTGAGGATCATTCTGCATGTGTGTGTTGAGATCCTGCAGCCAACTACCCACCAGCGGCATCCGCAGCAGCGCCGGCGGGAGCTGGTGCTGCCCGGCCAGCGCCGTGATCGTCTGTCGGTACGCCTCCGTAACCTCTGCACTCAGTAGCCAGACGATGCTGGCGGTCGGCACGATGACCGCCAGCGTTAGCAGCAATGTCATGGCCAGAGAGCTCAGCGTGCGATTGCCGCGGCACCATTGCTGCATGCGCGCGTTCCAGCCCCATGTGGAATAACCCAGTACGGCAGCCCAGATCGTCGGCACGATGAATGGCTGCAGCACCATGAAGCCCAGGATCAGGACACCGGCAAGTACCGCGGTGATGATCACCCGCCGCAGCCAAGGGGCAGAACTGAGGTCGTACATCGGACTACTCCGCTGGATCAGGCACACAGATTACACGATGCGTCCGAATGAGCCGAATTCGACACCCTGCGTATCTGAAGTGGGTGGCACTTAACTTCTAAGTGTAAGCGCCTAAAGGCGAACTCTTAAATAAGCGTCCGCTTGCTCTTAAGCGGAACGACATACCTCAGTCATCCTTTAGGAAGGCCACATCAGCGATGCGGCTATGGATTTGAGTAGTTATTAAGAGATGCGTTTCATAATCAGCGCTGGCTCCAAAGAATGCCACATATGAGCGCTCGAATTCGCAGCCCCGTAACTACCCAGATTAAATAGCTGCGCTAAGTACTGTTTGACTGATGACTACCGCCTCGCTGGCGACAGCATTGCCAACGGTGTTCTCGGTGAAGATTTAATGGCACTCGCACAAGCATCAGAAGCGATTAAACGAAGAGGAATATCGTGTGGGCTGATTCCTGTGCCGCGTCTTAGCCACAGAGGGGCCAACCCTGCCGCCAATCCTCACCCCACCCAAAGTTATTGGGTTCGTTTTGTAAAATCGGGGGTTTTAAGCACGGGTATTAGATTTTTCTTTTTTAATCAATGGGTTGTGGAAAGGCGTTTTTATTTTTGAGTGGCCGATATCCCACTGTAGTACCCAGCACCGTGACGCAAGAGCACTCCAAGGCATGCCCTCTCGCCTATAGCTTTAAGTCCTGTAACCCCAAGTGATGATAGATCCCTGATTTGGTAACGAGCTCTTCAGCCTGTTACCAAGTCACTTGCTTAGAAACATGCGGTATGCCGGATTGGCGGTTTCCTCAGCATAGGGATATTGCAGCTCATTCAGGTGTTCGAGGAAGCGCGCACGTTCCGCCTGGGGTACCTGTATGCCGGCTAGCACACGGCCATAATCGGAGCCATGGTTCCGGTAATGGAACAGCGTGATGTTCCAGTTACCGCCGATGGCGGTGAGGAAACGGTGTAGTGCGCCGGGCCTCTCGGGGAACTCGAAACGGTACAGCAGTTCGTCGATGATACCCCCGCCGGCCCCGCCGACCATGTAGCGCACATGGAGCTTGGCCATTTCGTTGTGGGTCATGTCCAGTACGGTGTAGCCGGCCTGACGGAGCCGCGCGATCTCGGCCTCGCGGTCGGCAGCGGCACCTGCGGCACTGATGCCGACGAAGATGTGAGCACGCTCGCTACCCTGATAGCGGTAGTTGAATTCGGTGACGCTACGCTGGCCGAGCAGTTCGCAGAAGCGCAGGAAGCTGCCGCGCTGCTCGGGGATCTCCACGGCCAGCAGCGTCTCGCGGCCAGCACCAATGTCAGCGCGCTCGGCGATGTGCCGCAGACGGTCGAAATTCATGTTCGCGCCGCTGTTGATGGCTACTAGCTTCTGCGAACTCACTTTGTGGCGCGCTACCCAGGCCTTCAGGCCCGCCAGTGCTAGTGCGCCCGAAGGCTCAGGCAGCGCACGGGTGTCCTCGAAGGTGTCCTGGATGGCGGCGCAGATTTGGTCGGTATCGACGAGAATCACATCGTCCACATAGCGCTGCGCGAGCGCGAAAGTTTCTTCGCCCACGCGCTTGACCGCGACACCGTCAGCAAACAGGCCCACCTGATCGAGCGTCACGCGCCGGCCGGCACGCAGCGAATCATGCATCGCGGCGGCATCTTCAGGTTCGACGCCGATGATCTTCACGCGCGGGTACAGCTGTTTCACGCAGGCTGCGACGCCGGAAATGAGTCCACCGCCACCCACCGGCAGGAAGATGGCATCCAGCTCGCCGCCGGTCTGGCGCAGGATCTCCATGCCGATGGTGCCCTGACCGGCTATCACGTCGGGATCATCGAAGGGATGCACGAAGCTCAGGCCGCGCTGCTGCGTCAGCTTCATGGCGTGTTCGTAGGCGGCATCGAAGACGTCGCCGTGCAGCACCACCTCGCCGCCGAGATTGGCCA
>CAYFPW010000139.1:0-4590 GCA_964345055.1 uncultured Steroidobacteraceae bacterium
GCCCGCATGTGGACATGGGCGATCACATCATCGTTCTGAACGCAGGTCAGGTGGCAGTTACCGGCAACAAGCTGGATGACAAGCAGTACTACCACCACACTGGCTACATGGGCGGCATCAAGTCGATCGCGCTGGGCAAGCTTCTCAAGGAGCACCCGGAGCGCGCGCTGCAGTTTGCCGTCAAGGGCATGCTGCCCAAGACCACCCTCGGCCGTTCGATGTTCCGCCGCCTGCATGTGTTTGCCGGCGACACGCATCCGCACGCTGCCCAACAGCCCAAGCCTCTGGAGCTCGCATGAAGCCCGCTGCCAAAAAGATTCCCACCGACTACGGCACGGGCCGTCGCAAGACCGCCACGGCGCGCGTCTACCTGACATCCGGAACCGGCAAGATCACCGTCAACGACCGTCCGCTGGACGAGTTCTTTGGTCGTGAAACCGGTCGCATGATCGTGCGTCAGCCGCTGGAACTGGTGCAGGTGAGCGAGCGTTTCGATATCGCTGCCCATGTCTCCGGCGGTGGTATCACCGGTCAGGCCGGTGCGATCCGCCACGGTATCGCGCGTGCTTTGATGCAGCATGACGAGAGCTATCGGCAGCCGCTCCGCGCCGCCGGCTTCGTGACCCGCGATGCCCGCGAAGTGGAGCGCAAGAAGGTCGGTCGCCGCAAGGCCCGCCGCGGTCCGCAGTACTCGAAGCGTTAAGCTTCACGCCGGCCGGTGCTGTTGGCGCACCGGTCGGTTGTTTCGTATTGGGGGATCGTCTAGTGGTAGGACTACGGACTCTGACTCCGTCAACCTAGGTTCGAATCCTAGTCCCCCAGCCAACCCATCCATGGGCTCCTGCCGGGAGCCGCGCCGCCCGAGCCGGGCACGCCAAAAAAATCTACCGCTGCTCGATGCCCTGATCGCTGGCTACCAGCAACACATCCGCTGGCCGTTCCGCGAACAGTCCGACCGTCACGACGCCTGGCCACTGGTTGATACGCAACTCCAGCGCCTTGGCATCGGTGATCTGCAGGTCATGCACATCGAGGATGTGGTTGCCGTTGTCGGTGGTGGTGCCTTCGCGCCACACTGGTCTGCCGCCGAGTGCGCGCAGTTGACGCGCCACGAGTGAGCGCGCCATCGGGATCACTTCGACCGGCAGCGGGAAGCGGCCGAGCACCTTCACCAGCTTGGAGTCGTCGACGATGCAGATGAAGCGGCTGGCCGCCGCGGCGACGATCTTCTCTCGGGTCAGAGCCGCACCGCCGCCCTTGATCAGCTCGCGGGCTGGGTTGGCCTCATCGGCGCCGTCGATATAGAGGTCGAGGCCGTCCAGGCTGTTGAGATCGTGCAACGGGATGCCGAGCGCGCGAAGTCGTTCACTGGACGCTTCTGAACTGGACACGGCCCCCCGCAGGCGAGTGCGCCACGGCCCGAGTTGCTCGATGAGGGCGTTGACTGTTGATCCGGTGCCGACGCCCAAAATCATGCCCTCACGCACGAATTCCAGTGCTGCGGCGGCGACTCGCTGTTTCTTTTCTGCGGCGCTCAGTGCCATGTCTACCCCTGAAAATGACTGTGCCCGCTTTCGCGGGCACAGTTGATTGGAAAAAGCTCCGAATCAGTAAGAGTGATCTTACTTCTTCTTGGCAGCTTTCTTCTTAGCCTTCTTCTTGGCCATGAGAAATCTCCGTTAAGGGTTAGTCCGGGGTCCGAGTATATACATGCAAAAATAAATTACAAGCAAGTGCTTGACATCGTCATTCCACCTGCTCCTAGCCACGGTCACTCGCGCGTGAGTATGAACCGCCAATGAGCATCGCTGATGGGCATTACTGAAAGACGATTACCTCTGCGCAGCAGCTGGAAATCACGGAGTTTCTGCTCTTGATGAGCACGCAATTCCTCCAGTGTGATGACGCGCTTCAATGCACGTACGAGTTGTACATCGATCATGTACCAGCGCGGATTCTCCGGTGTGCTGCCCGGATCATGATGGTCATGCCCTGGCTCAAAAGCGGTGTGATCCGGGTAACCGGAGCGCACCACACGCAGGATGCCGACGATTCCCGGCGCGTCGCAGTTGGAGTGGTAGAGGAAGGCTTCATCGCCCACCTGTATTTCATCGCGCAACAGGTTGCGTGCCTGATAGTTGCGGACGCCGTCCCAATGAGTGGTTTTTTTCGGTGCTGCGCGCAGCTGCTCCAGGCCAAAAACGCTGGGTTCGGATTTCAAAAGCCAGTGTTTCAAGGGCTCTCCAGAGGATGGCAGTCGATGAGTTCCGCATCCGTGACGATCTGATCGAGCCGGATGTCGTGTGGCGCAGCGACCAGTGTGGGTATTTCACTGCAGGCGTAAGCGATGCCCACCAGCCACGGCCGACGGTGGGCCGGGAGACGCGGGAGACGCTCGAGGATGCGGTCGTAGTAGCCGCCGCCGGTGCCCAGACGCATGCCGCTGCGGCTGAAGGCCAGCGTTGGCAGCACGATCACATCCAGACTTTCGATGGGGATGCGCGCTCCCGGGGGCGGCTCGGGAATGCCGTGGCGGTTGAGTCGACGGCGGGTACCGGAGTCGGCGATGAAGTCCATCGTATGTCGCGGGTAGTTGCGGATGCGCGGCAGGCAGATCTGCAGGCCGCGGCGACGCGCAAGTGCCAGCAATGCTTGGGTGTCGGGTTCGGCACCGATGGCGATATACAGGGCGACGCGCCGCCGGCCGCGCAGCAAAGGCGAGGCGGCGAGGATGCGGGTGATGCGCTGTGATGTGCGCCGACGCTGTCCGGCGCTGAGCGCGGAGCGCTGCAGCCGGGCCCAGGCGCGCAGCGCGCGCCGCTCAAGTTGCCAGGCTGTCAGGGAAGAAGAGATGGCGTCACCCGCCTGTGCCGGTGCGTACCGTTGCTCTCGACCAGAGCAACAGGTGGGACGCCCTGCAGCGGGTAAGGCTTTCTGCTCGAGGCAGACTTGCACAATTCCGCATGCAAAAGAGCATCCCGTGGGTGTTTCAATTAGGGTCGAGAGGTAACCCGATACACGTGTCGAACACCGCAGGCGACGCCGGGTGCAATTTTACACCAAATCTATGAGGTGGGACGCTGTCGCAGCGCGGATTCGACACGCTGACGCATGGATTTGATGCGTGCACCGGTTTCCCGACTGCCGCCGCGGGCGCGCAGCTGCAACAACTCATGCGCGAGATTCAGCGCCGCCATCACGGCCACTCGTTCGGCACCGCTCACCTTGCCGCCATCGCGGGTTTCGCGCAGCTTGGTGTTGAGCAGTTCCGCGCTTTGCAGCAGCGACTCTTTCTCATCGGGCGGGCAGGCGATGTGGTAATCCCGATCGAGGATGCGGACCGCGACGGTCACCGGTTCCTTGGACGCCTTGGATTCCTTGCCCGTGGCCTCGCTCATGTTCCGTGCTCCATGGCTTTGAGGCGGCCGATCATGGCCTCGACGCGGGCGCGCACCTGATCATTCCGGTTCAGCAGCGAATTCTTCTCGCTGGCCAGCGTCTCATGTCGCTGACGCAGGGCGTGATTTTCCTGACTGAGCTGCTGCAGCAGGTGCAGGGCTTCCTCAAGTCTGGCTTCGAGGAGCTGTAGTTCTTGTTCTGTGCTCGATGCGTTGTCAGGCTCTTTCATGCTGAAAACTATAGAGCCCGGCGGAAGTGGCGGTCAACGCTTTTGAGTCTGCTGCAGCACGAGGGCGTAACCGTCCGGTTGCCTGCGGGCGATGCGGGCCATAACATCACTGCTGTCAGGCAGGTCACCATGTCATCGAACGAATACACCCAACCCTACGCCGATTTGCTGCGCGTTTTCGTCTCCGCCCATGCGGTGACCGAGCCGGCGGAGGCCCATGGCGTGCTGGCCGGGAGTCTGTGCGCCACCGGTTCCTACAGCCTGGAAGACTGGCTGGCCGAGGTTTTTCCGGAGATCGAGCTGGACGCGACCACCGGCGCTGCCCTCCGGGAGCTGTTCGAGCAGACACGCGGTGCGTTGCTCGGCCACGACATGCAGTTTGTGCTGCTGATGCCCGATGACGAGCAGCCGATCGAGCAGCGCACGGCCGCGTTGTGCCAGTGGTGCAACGGATTCCTCTACGGGCTGGCCGGGCAGGGCGCTGCCGATCCGGAGCGTCTGCCGGGCGATGCCGGCGAAGTGGTGCGTGACATCGGCGAGATCACGCGAGCGGGTGTCGATGCCGCAGATCCGGCGGAAGTGAACGAATCTGCGCTGTCGGAACTGGAAGAGTTTGTACGTGTCGGGGTGCAGCTTGTCTATGAAGAGCTCTCCGCGCGCCGCCAGCCGTCACGCCCGGTCTCGAATTCCATCCACTAGCCGTTCACCCTTCAGGATGCAGAGCATGTCGCTACCCCAGGACGAGTATTCGCGCCGCCGCCGGCAACTGATGCGACTGATGGGTCGGGATGCTATCGCCGTCCTGCCGGCCGCGCCCACGCGGGTGCGCAACAACGATGTGGAATACAACTACCGTCAGGACAGCGATTTTCACTACCTGACCGGTTTCGATGAGCCGGAGTCCGTGGCGGTGCTCGCGCCGGGCCGTGAGGGCGGCGAATACATCCTGTTCGTGCGCGAGC
>CAYFPW010000140.1:0-4587 GCA_964345055.1 uncultured Steroidobacteraceae bacterium
TACGGCGCATTGCTGAATATGCGGTCGCAAAGCCGACGCGCGAGATGCTGTTCACGGTTGTTGACCAAGACAGCCGCTACAAGGCCAAGAACGTGATCGATACCGTGGTCTACCGCTTCGGCGATCTGACCTCCGCATGGATCAGCTCGGCGATATTGCCCCTTGGTGTGGCCGGACTGGCGATATTCGGCGCGGTGGTATCGCTGCTCTGGTTCCGGATTGCAGTGCTACTCGGACGCCGCTACGAAGGCGAGAGAACCTCGGAACTCCGGAGCGAGTGACAAGAACAGATCAGGCATCGAGGCCATTCAGAAAAGTCTCGATGACCTGCTGTCCGCTGGTCCGAACGGACAGCTGACAATCGCCGAACTTCTCCTCCAGCTCACCGCCGAGAACCAGCAGCGAGAACCCCTGCAGCAGCGACCAGCCAGCGAATGCGGCAACGGACGGATCGCCTCGACGGAACTGTCCGCATTGCATCCCCGCTTCAATAATGGCCACGGTCGCCATAAAGCCCTGCCCATGGATCTGACGCAGTTCCTCGCTCCGCTCACTGACGGGGATGCGTCCGCCGAACATCAGCCTGAGCAACTGCGGACGCGCCAGCCCAAAGTTCACATAGGCCAGCCCGAGCTCTACCAGGCGCGCTCGCGGCGAAACGCCAGCGCGCAGCACTCCAGCCTCGATCTCCTTGTGCATCATTCGGAAACCGGCGGTAGCAATCGCTGAGAGCAAATCGTTCTTGCTCTGGAAAAAGACGTAGGGCGCCATGTGACTGACACCACTGGCGCGCGCCACCTCACGCAGACTCAAACCCGCCTCCCCTGCACTCTCGATGAGCGCCAGGCCAGACTCCACCAGCCTTTCACGTAGCTGCGAGCCACGCACGGGCGATGGCGACGGCGTTGAAAGCGCCTGCGCGGCGCCCTCAGCTTTATCCTGCATGATGCCCCCAATTGAAACCTGAACCGAGTCGGGTGCCGCCGAGTAATGCGCCTACAGCCTGGCGCGTCTTCACAAATACTTGCCTTGAAACCAACGATCCCGACGATGTCAGGTTGACAGCCTCCCGTCTGGTACTGGCTACAGTGAATACGCATGAGCTAAGCTTGCCCGCAAGCTGAGGGGGCTACGGTCGCGCGGGCAAGGTCCCGTCGCTGCAGCAGCGATCAGCGGTTTTAGGATCGACAACCCGTTCTTCATTCCGAAGGAAGCCCGTATGAAATTCCGTAGTGCTTGGTCCACATGCGCCCTGATGCTGGGAGCCACACTGGCTTTGAGTGCAGCCGCACAGAATGCCCCTGCAGGCGGTGGCGGCGGCGGCCGTGCCAACCCGGCCGAGCAGGCCATTGAATACCGCAAGGCGCTGTTCACGGTGCTGGCGCGCAACTGGACTCCGATTGGCGGTGTCCTGCAGGGCCGTGCCGAATACAACGCCGCCGCAGTCGCCAAGAACGCCGATCGCGTGGTCATGCTCGCCGGCATCGTCGGCGAAGTCTTTCCGGACGCTTCGAAGGACGGCAACACCAAGGCCAAGCCTGAGGTGTGGACCGACAAGGCCGGCTTCGCCAAGGCCGTGAAGGATCTGGAAGACTCCTCCGCAGCCCTGGCTGCACTGGTCAAGAAGGACAATACCAACTCAGCGGCTTTCAAGGCTGCGGCAACGAAGGTGGCTGACTCATGCAAGGGCTGCCACGACGGTTACCGCACCAAGTGAGCCAAGGCGAAACCGCGCTTTGAGTAAGGGCGCGTCGGGTCATCCGGCGCGCCTTTTTTCTGTCCAGGAGCATCTGCATGCAAGGCCAGTCGACCCCTCCCTCTTTAGAGCGCCGCGTCTGGGATCTCCCTGTTCGCATCTTCCATTGGTCGCTGGCATTGGCCGTCCTCGGCGCTTGGGTGACGCATGAGCTCGGCACGGCGTACTTCGTGTTTCACCTCTGGTGCGGCTATGCAGTTCTGTTGCTGGTCGGCTTCCGCATCGTTTGGGGATTGGTCGGCACCCACCATGCGCGCTTCAGCAACTTCCTGCATGGCCCCGCCGTCACACTGCGCTACGCACTCGACCTCGTGCGAGGCCGCGAGCGCCCCTACGCCGGCCACAATCCGCTCGGTGCTTGGATGGTCGTCGTGCTGCTGCTGGCGCTGCTGGCACAAGCCATACTGGGCCTATTCGGCAATGATGAAATCCTCAACTTCGGCCCGCTCTACGGTTACATCAGCAATGAGCTGAGCCTCA
This sequence comes from uncultured Steroidobacteraceae bacterium, assembly GCA_964345055.1. GTDB lineage: Bacteria > Pseudomonadota > Gammaproteobacteria > Steroidobacterales > Steroidobacteraceae > FEN-1191. The sequence continues at coordinate 2,237 of CAYFPW010000140.1, forward strand.
AGTTAACCAGCGTTCACCGTCAGCTTTTCAACTGGATTCTGGCTGCGGTCGCGCTGCATATCGCAGCTGTGGTCTTCCACCGATTTGCACGCCGCGAGGATCTCGTTCGCGCCATGTTCAGCGGCCGCAAACCAGCCGAGGCCGTACGCCCCGAAGATGAGATCCAATCCTCACGGTTGGTATCGGCGATGGTCATTGCCCTAGCCCTCGCCGCGCTGATCACCTGGCTCGTGATTCACGCCCCGGTTCCGGCCGCGGACGACTTAGGTTCCGTTTACTGAGCAAAGATTCTGGGCGCAGCCACGGTTGCGCCCAGAATGCTCAATGATCTGACGCGCGCGGCACGCTTCCAGCCGGCTCCAGCGATGAGGCGACGATACCGACCAGTGCCATCGCCCACACGATGATGGCCCCAGTGGGCAGGTCGAACAGCGTCGAGGCCAGCAATCCAAATAGGTAACCCAGAGCGCCAACCAGATAGGCCTTGAGTAGCCTGAAGCGCGTGGCATTGCGCGTGGCCAGCGACGGGATGATCAGACTGGAGAAGACCAGATACACGCCCACCATCTGTACTGATGCCGTGACGGAGAGGCCGAACAGCAGATAGAATCCGACGCGGCCCAGTCGCGCCTGCCCGAGGCCGAACCACGCTGCAAGGACAATGACGGTCAGCAGCGCAAGCATGATCAATTGCCCCTGACTCACCCAGAGTATCTGACCCACCAGCAGGTCCTTGAGATATTCCCCGCCATGGGGATTACCGGACAGCAGCAACACGCTCAATGTCGCCGCCAGCACGAATACCGTGCCGATGATGGCCTCTTGGATCTCGGGCCAACGCCGCTCGGTCCAAGTCAGGAATAAAGCCCCCAGAAGTGCGGCTGCCAGCGCAGCCACCTGCACACCAGGACCGGCTGCCTCCCAGCCGAAGAAGTCCGCTGCGATCACGCCCAGGCCGGCAATCTGGGCAATGGCGATGTCGATGAAGACGATGCCGCGGTTGAGCACCTGAATGCCCAGCGGTGCATGCGTGGCGATGACGAGCAGGCCCGCCAGCAGAGCGGGCAACAGGATGCTTGGTTCGAGGTTGATCATGATGAGTCAGTCCGTTTATTTCTTTGCGGCCTTGAGCCGGGCAATGGTGTCATCGAACAGGCCGAAAAGGTCTTTCGCCTGCGCGGTGCCGCCCACCGTATACGGCAGCTCCACCACCGGAAGACTGGTCTTCTCGCCGAGCGAGACAGCAGCCTTGGGATCCTGATAGGCAGAACGCGTGATGACATCCGCTGCCCCACCCTTCAACCGTCCGATCAGTTCAGAGATCTGACCTGCGCTGGGCGGGATGCCCGGTTTGGCTTCGACATTCATCACCTCAACCATTCCCAGCCACTTGATGAGGTAGACCGTGTCCTTGTGATAGGGAACGATCCGCAGACCTTTAAGCGGTGCCGCTTCCTTCTCCCAGCGCACAATGGCCTGCGCCCAGCGCGCCTGGAAATCCTTGCCGCGCGCCTCGTAGAAGGCGGCGTTGGACGCATCGATCTGCTGCAGGCGCTGAGTCACCACAGCCCCGATTCGCGCAATGTTGTGCGGATCGAGCTGCACATGGGGGTTACCTTGCGGATGGATGTCGCCTTCGGCGCGATCAACCCGGGTCGGTATCTCCAGACGATCGACTAACTCAGCCGCGGCGATGAAACCAGGCTGACCCGTCTGGACCCGCGGATTACCGGCTGTTTGCTGCAGCACCGGCAGCCAGCCGATCTCCAGCTCCGCACCCGTGCAGATCGCCAGATCGGCGCTGCGCATACGCGCCACCAGGCTTGGCCGCGCCTCGATGCGGTGCGGATCCTGCAGCGCCGTGGAGGCCTGATAGACGCTCACCTTGCTGCCACCCAGCTCATTGGCAAGCGCTGCCCACTCCGGCAGACAGGCAAACACGTTCACGGTTGCAAAGGCTGGAGCGCACGCTGCCAGCAACGCAACCGCCAGTATCGATCTGACTGTTCTCATGATCATGTCCTCAAAACTTGTGCGCACCGTGGGTACCCAGACTCATCAAGTACTGAATGTTCCACTGATTATCGGAGGCACCGCTGCGCGCTTCATCGCGCGCCACCTGCATCCGGAACCGGGAGAATTCCGACGGCGAGAAGTCGATCATCGCCGTCAAGCGTTGCGGTCGGTTGGGCGCCAGACCCGGAAAGTCGGCAACGGTCGGACCACCGGGCCTGACCAGATTGAGACCGAATACGGGCCGGCCACTATCGAGCCGGTCCTGACGAAGCCCTACACGCCAGCGTGGCATGAACTGGTAAGCCGCCTGCACATACCATCCTGACTGGCTTGAA
>CAYFPW010000141.1:0-2517 GCA_964345055.1 uncultured Steroidobacteraceae bacterium
CTGGGCATGGCCTGCTGCATGTGCGTGTAGCCGGGCAGGGCGATCTGCCCTTCGCGCGCTGCCAGAGTATCCAGTGCTGCAGCGACGCGCTGCGCGCCGGTATCGAGTTCACCAATGGCCTCACGCAGGTAGAGGCGCAGTGCAGTCAGCACCTGATCGTTACGTGAACGTCCGAGATGAATACGACCACCGACGGCTCCGAGCTTGGCCGTGAGGCGCTGCTCGAGTGCGGTCTGACCGTCTTCATCGGCGAGCGTGATCTGCCATTCCCCGCGCGCATGCTCGGCACCGATTTCTTCCAGCGCGGCGCACAGGGCCGTGCAATCTGCCGCACTCAGGAGTTTCTGGTCGCGCAACATCTGGGCGTGGGCGATCGAAGCGCGCACGTCGTGGCGCACCAGCCTTTCATCGAGGCTGTAGTCCTCGCCGGCGGTGTACTCGAGCACCTTCTGATCGAGCGGCGCACCCTTGTCCCAGAGTCTGCTCATGGCTGCTCAGCCCGCCTGCTGTTCGGCGGCTGTGAGTGCCTTCACATCCGCGACCACCAGCGTACCGGTGCCCTCGTTGGTGAATACCTCGGTGAGGATGCTGTCCGGTGCGCTGTAGCTGATGACGTGCACGCGACGCACGCCGCCGCGGATCGCATCTTCGATCGCCTTGGCCTTCGGCAGCATGCCGTCGATGATCTTGCCGTCGTCGCGCATACGCTTGAGCCCGGCGAGGTCGGTGAAGGAGACGATGGAGCTTGGATCAGCGACGTTATCGAGGATGCCAGGCGCACCGGTGCACAGGATGAGCTTCTCCGCCTGCAGCGCGGCACCGATGGCCGCCGCCACGGTGTCGGCATTGATGTTGAGCAGCTGCCCGCGCTCGTCCGAGGACAGCGGGCTGATCACCGGCATCAAACCGTTGTCCAGATGCTTGCGAATGACGCTGGTGTCGATGCTGTCGATGTCGCCCACGAAGCCGTAGTCGACGGTGTCCGTGTCGGTGGGTTTGAGCTTCACTGGCGGACGCTTGTGTGCACGCACCAGGCCGGCATCGACACCCGAGATGCCGACCGCGTCGATGTTCAGTTCGCGGCAGATCGCAAGAATGCGAGTGTTGATTAGGCCGTTAAGGACCATCGAGGTGGCATCGAGCGACTTCTCGTCGGTGACGCGGCGGCCCTGCACCATGCGTGTGGGCACGCCCAGCGCTTCGGTCACTTCGGTGAGCTGGGGGCCGCCGCCATGCACCATCACGACGCGAACGCCGAGGTAGTGAAGGATGGCGATCTGCTCAATCAGCGCGCGCGTCATGGCGTGGTCGCCGAATACGGCGCCACCCGCCTTGATCACGAAAATCTTGCCCTTGAAGAGGCGGATGTAGGGCGCGGCAGCGCGCAATGCGCTGATCATGGCGGCCTGGTCGGAACGATGCGAAATCATGCGGGTCAGTCCTTCAGCAAGCGGTAGAGAATGGCCATCTGCACAGTGAGGCGGTTGTAGGCCTGACGCAGCACAACGCTGCGCGGGCCGTCGAGGACTTCGTCGGCGACTGCGACATTGCGGCGCACCGGCAGGCAATGCATCAGCCGGCAGTCATCTGCAGTCTTTGCAAACCAGCTGTTGTCCACACACCAGTTCTTGTGGCGCCGGCGCAAGGTGGCGTCAGCGGTTTCATCGCCATAGTGAGTGGTGCAGCCCCACTCCTTGGCGTAGATGACTTGTGCGCCTTCGAGCGCTTCGGCCGGTTCGTTGGTCTCGCTGATCGAACCGCCAGAGGCCGCAGCCGCGGCACGCGCGCGCTCCATGATGGCGGGTGGCAATGCATAGCCTTCAGGGCGCAGGATGGTGACGTCCATGCCGCGCATCGCGGCCATGTGCGCTGCTGCAGACGGTACGGCCAGCGGCAGTGCCCGCGGGTGATAGACCCAGCTGAGGACGAACTTGGAGCGCTTCGGCACCTGCAGGTCGTCCAGTGTTTTCCAGTCGGCCAGCGCCTGACAGGGATGATTGACCGCCGATTCGAGATTGATCAGCGGATTCTCAACAAGATTGGCCATGTCGAGGAATTTGGATTCCGAGATGTCGCTGGCGAGGTCTTTGCCATCGGCGAATGCGCGGATACCCAGTACATCGCAATACGAGGCCAGCACCTGAATGCCTTCGCGGATGTGTTCGGCGGCATTGCCGTCCATCACGGCGTTGAGACGAGTCTCCAGCTGCCAGGTGCCCTGACCAGGCGTGATGACAAATGAGGTGCCACCGAGTCGGGCCATGCCCGACTGCATCGATGCCAGCGTGCGCAGCGACGGATTCATGAACAGCAGTCCGAGCACCTTGCCCGCCAACGCCTGAGGCTCTGGGTGGCTCTCCAGTCTTGCGGCCAGCTTCAGTAGATCAGAGATCTGCTCGCTGCTGAAGTCCGCCAGGTCGATGAAACGTTTCACGCAAACCCCCGATGTGTGGATCAGCCGCCGATATCCAGCAGCGCATCGCGCAGCAGATCGACATGCGATTCCTCAAGGATGAA
>CAYFPW010000141.1:2617-4563 GCA_964345055.1 uncultured Steroidobacteraceae bacterium
GTGCGACCCATGCCACATTGCACCTCGTCGCAGATCATGACCGCGCCGGTTTCATTGCAGCGACGACGTACAGCGGCCATGTATTCGGCGCCCAGATCGAAGGCACCGCCCACGCCCTGCACCGGCTCAACGATCACCGCAGCGGTCTTTTCCGTGATCTGCGCCAACGCCGCCGTATCGCGGCGCGGGATGAACCGCACATCGAAGGGCGTACGCGGCAGGCCGTACCACTTCGCGGCAGCGCCCCAGGTGACGGCGGCGGCCGCAGCAGTGCGGCCATGGAACGAGTGCTCCAGTGCCACGACTTCGGTGCGATCGGGATTGACGCGGAACGCCATCTTCAATGCGTTTTCATTGGCCTCGGCACCGGAGTTCACAAAGAACACGCTGTTGAGATCCAGGCCGGAGAAGCGGATCAGTCGCTGCGCTGCGCGGGTGCGCACATCCAGCGGCACCGCATTGCTTTGGAAATTCAGTGTCCGTGCCTGTTCGGCGAGCACCCGCGTGAAAGCAGGGTGCCCATAACCCAGCGCCGCGACGGCGTGTCCGCCGTAAAGGTCGAGGATGCGACGACCGTCACGCGTGTTCAGCCACACGCCTTCGCCCGAGACGATATCGAGCGGATATTGCGCGAAGACCGGGGCGAGAAAATCTGCCGACACCGGAGTGGCTGCGGACTGCGCTGTGACATGTGCGTTCATGACGATGCTTTCCTGTTGCAAGCTCAGGTCCAGCCGGGCGCCGGGGCGATGAGGCCCGCGGATTCCGGTAGCCCGAGCAGACGATTCATCCATTGCACGGCGCCGCCCGCAGCGCCCTTGTCGAGATTGTCAGCGACGCTCATGACCGCAACGGTGCGGCCATCACTCGCAGCCGAGAGGTGTGCGTAGTTGCTGGCGACGATGTCCTTGATGCGTGGTGCCGTGTCCAGCACGCGCACGAACGGTGAGTGGGCGTAGAAGTCGCGCAGTTGGGCGATGATGGTTTTGCTGTCGACGGGCTTCTTCAATACAGCTTGCACTGTGGCATGGATGCCGCGCGCGAAGGGACCGGAATGCGGCACCAGCGCAAGCTGTGCAGCCACGCCGCTGGCCGCCTGTGCGCAGGCCAGGATTTCCGGACCGTGCCGATGGCCGAGCGCGTTGTAGGAATACAGATCGCTGTGACGCGTCGGATGGTGAGTGCCGTCGGTGGGCTTGCGGCCCGAGCCCGTGCTGCCGGTGACCGCCGATACGAACAGATTGGGTTCGACCAGATTGAGCTTCAGCAGCGGCACGATGGCCAGCAGAATCGTGGTGGCGAAGCAGCCCGGATGCGCGACGTGCGGTGTGGTCAGCTGCGCCAGATGCTCGGGCACTGCACAGGTGAACTGCGCGATGCGTGCCGGGGCACCGTGCGGATGCTTGTAAACCGCTTCGTACGCGGCGGCTGAGGAATAACGGAAGTCGGCGGAGATATCGACGAGGCGCGGCGAATTGCCGGCCGCTTCAGCGACCTTGAGCAGTGAGTCGATCAACGCCGCCGACACGCCATGCGGCGCGGCGGAGAGAATGGCGGGCGACCTCTCGGTGCGCAGCAGCGCTTCGATTTCGGTCTGTGACTTGAACGTGGTGTTGCCCAGCACGCCAGCGAGATGCGGAAATGCCTTCCCGACGGATTCGCCCGGCTGGCTGTCCGACATCACGGCGGCGAGCCGCAGATCCGGATGTCCGGCGATCAGCCGCAGCAGTTCACCGGCTACATAGCCGGTGCCGCCGAGGATGATCGTCGGGATGCCCTGTGTGCCGTGAATCATGTCAGTGGCTTCCCGCCACAGCTTGAGCACGCGCACTGAGGCCCGCTGCTTCGATCGAGGCATCGCCCAGTGCAGCTGGGTTGCTCATGGCATTGAAGGCCTTGACGCCGGTCTGCTGCAGGATGATGTCCACGCCGACCTGATTGTCGGT
>CAYFPW010000142.1:0-3363 GCA_964345055.1 uncultured Steroidobacteraceae bacterium
TACCGAACCGCGTGGTCTATTCGGTGCTGGCCTTCATCTTCCTGTACTTCATGACCATCGTGACGCTGACCTTCGCGCTGATCGCCTCGGGTCTCGATCTGCAATCGTCCGTGACCGCGATCATTGCCAGCGTGAACAACGTGGGTCCGGGCCTGGGCGTGGTGGGACCGGCAACCAACTATGCAGCGCTGACCGATTTACAGGCCTGGCTGTGCATCGTGGCGATGTTCCTCGGTCGTATGGAACTGTTCACGGTGCTGGTGCTGTTCACCTCGACCTTCTGGCGCAAATAGGTCTCACGCCGAAAGCGGCTCGACCACCAGCAGCGCGCCCTCCGCCGACACCACCCGCACCTGTGCGCCCGCCGGCAGATCCGGCCCGCGCACCTTCCACACGCCGTCACCCACCCGCGCCTTGCCGTAGCCCTGCTGGATGGCTTCGGTGAGCACACAGATCTGACCGACATACTGCGCGGAGCGCTGATTGAGATAGGGCAGCGGACTGGACTCCTGACCGCTCCGGTCATAGCGACGCCACAGGTACACCGCGACCGCGCCCAGCACTCCGAAGAGCATCAGCTGCAGCGGCCAGGGCACCGGCACCAACAGGAGCAGTGCACCCACCACCGCAGCCGATGCCGCAAACCAGATCGCCACCGCACCCGGCAGCAGCGTCTCCACGGCGGCGAGCACCGCCGCGAGAATCCACCAATGCCACCACTGCATGCGCTGCACCATCTCAACGATCTGCGCGAGGCCGCTCATCGCTTGTCGGCGCCTTTGTTGGCCATCGCATCCCTCGCCAGCTCCGCGATACCGCCCAGCGATGCCAGCACGCCGGTGGCCTCCATCGGCATGAAGAAGATCTTCTGGTTGGGCGAGTGTGCAAATTCCTTCATGGCCTCGACGTATTTCTGCGCCACAAAGTAGTTGATGGCCTGCAGGTTGCCCTGCGCGATGGCCTGCGAAACCATCGAAGTCGCCTTGGCTTCCGCCTCGGCCAGACGCTCGCGCGCCTCAGCGGTGCGGAATGCCGCCTCGCGCGCGCCCTCGGCCTGCAGCACCGCGGCCTGCTTTTCGCCCTCAGCCTTGAGAATGGCTGCCTGCCTGAAGCCCTCGGCCTCCAGCACATTGGCGCGCTTGTCGCGCTCGGCCTTCATCTGTCGGCCCATCGACTCGATCAGATCTGACGGCGGCTGAATATCCTTGATCTCGATACGCGTGACTTTGATACCCCAGGGCATGGTGGCATCGTCAACCACCTTCAGTAGACGATGGTTGATTTCATCGCGCTTGGACAGCGTCTCGTCCAGATCCATGGATCCAACCACGGTGCGGATGTTGGTCATCGTCAGGTTCACGATGGCCAGCCGGAGGTTGTCCACCTCATAGGCCGCCTTGGCCGCATCCATCACCTGATAGAAGACCACGGCATCGACGCCCACCATGGCGTTGTCCTTGGTGATGACTTCCTGGCGCGGCACATCCAGCACCTGCTCCATCATGTTCATGCGCCGGCCGACCTTCTCGAAGAACGGCGTGATCAGGTGGAAGCCCGGTCCGAGGGTCTGCTTGTATTTGCCGAAACGCTCGAGGGTGAACTCAAAGCCCTGCGGTACGGTGAGCCAGGCCTTGGTCACCACCATCAGGATTGCAATGATCAGAATGATCGGCAGAGTGCCGATGCCCAGCGTTTCCAACATATGGCCCCCTCGCGCTCCCGCGCTCAACTTCCATTGAACATAGCATGGAAGCCGAGCCGGAAGGCTTAGGCGCGGCCGAGCGCGCCGCGCCGCTTCAGGTGAACGAGCAGGATGGAAACCGCGGCCGGCGTGACGCCGGGCGTGCGCGCCGCCTGACCCAGCGTGGCCGGGCGCAGTTCATGGAGCTTCTGACGGATCTCGTTCGAAAGGCCCGCCAACCCGCGATAGTCCAGATCCTCGGGCAGCGGCAGGGTGTCATTGCGGCGCGCCCGGTCGATCTCGGCCTCCGCCCGCTCCACATAGCCGCTGTAGCGCGCCCGCACCTCGATGTCCCGGCGCAGTTGGGCATCGATGCGATCATCACCCGCGTCCGCCGCGTCACCGATCAGCTCGACAAGGTCGACATGGCTGACCTCCGGGCGCTTGAGCAACTCCATGGCCAGACAGTCACGGGCCAGCGCCGGCTGTTGCAGCACCCGCGCGCTCCACTCCGCCGGAACCTGCGCCGGGTGTATCCGGGTCGTAGACAGGCGCTCCAGCTCCGCACCGATGGCGTGCTGCTTGGCCTCGAAGAACCGCCAGCGCTCGTCATCGACCAGCCCGAACTCCCGGCCCAGCGGGGTCAGTCGCGTGTCGGCATTGTCCTCGCGCAGCACCAGCCGATGCTCGGCCCGGCTGGTGAACATCCGGTACGGCTCACTGGTCCCACGGGTCACCAGGTCGTCGATCAGCACGCCGATGTAGCTGCCCGAACGCTCCGGCAACCAGGGGTCCAACTGCGCCGCCTCCCGGGCAGCATTCAGTCCCGCCACCAGACCCTGGGCAGCCGCCTCTTCATAGCCGGTGGTGCCGTTGATCTGACCGGCGAAGTACAGGCCCGCGACCGCCCGCGTCTGCAGCGAGGGTCGCAGGTCGCGCGGGTCGAAGTAGTCGTACTCGATGGCATAGCCCGGTCGCGTGATGTGCGCATTCTCGAACCCGCGGATGGTGCGCACGAAGGCCACCTGAACATCGAATGGCAAGCTGGTTGAGATGCCGTTCGGGTACACCTCGTGGGTGTCCAAACCCTCGGGTTCGATGAACACCTGATGCGAGCTGCGATCAGCGAACCGGCGCACCTTGTCCTCGACCGACGGGCAGTAGCGCGGACCGACTCCATTGATCTGACCGGTGAACATCGGCGAGCGATCACTGGCCTCGCTGATCAGTTCGTGCGTCCGCTCATTGGTGTTCGTAATGTAACAAGGAATCTGTTTCGGGTGCTCATTGTGTCGCCCGAGGAACGAAAACACGGGCCGCGGGTCGTCGCTGTGCTGCGCCACCAACCCGTCGTAATCGATACTTCGGCCATCGATCCGCGGCGGCGTACCGGTCTTCAGCCGGCCCACCCGCGGCATCCGCTCGCGCAGTTTTTCGGCCAGACGGTTCGACGGCGGATCACCGGCGCGACCGCCGGCATAGTTGTCCAGACCGACATGGATACGTCCACCGAGGAAGGTCCCCACGGTCAACACCACCGTGCGCGCCTCGATCCGCACACCGGTCAGCGTCACGACACCACGGACCCGGTCACCCTCGATCAGCAGATCCGCGGCCTCCTGCTGGAACAGCTGCAGGCCCGGCTGGTTCTCCAACACCCCGCGGATCGCCTGCCGGTACAG
>CAYFPW010000142.1:3463-4562 GCA_964345055.1 uncultured Steroidobacteraceae bacterium
CCAATGACGATGACATCGAAGGTCGTTCCGAAGCGCATGGGGGGATTCTACTTCCCGATACAGAACGAAGAAAAAATCCGTCCCAACAGTTCGTCGCTGTGCACCTCGCCGGTGATCTCGCCGAGGGCTTCCTGGGCGCGCTTCAGGTGCTCGGCCATCAGCTCACCGGCGCGGCGCTGTTCCAGCTGCTGGCGGGCCTGATCGATCTGCTCCTGCACGCGCAGGAGTGCTTCCACATGGCGGGCGCGCGCACTGAGGGTGCCGGCCTCGGCACCGCTGTAGCCGGCGCACTCTTTCAAGTGCTGCCGCAAAGTCTCGATGCCCTCGCCCGTCAGCGCCGAGATGGCCAGTTGGCTCGCTACGGCACCCAAGGCATCGGGTGCATAAGCCGGCTTCGCGCCGGCGCAATCCATCTTGTTGAACACCAGCGTCACCGGCACTCCCACCGGCAGACGGGCGAGCTGCGCGGCCAGGTGGCGCTCGCGATCGGCAGCGGTGGCGTCGATCAGCAGCAATACGCGATCCGCGCGACCCATGGCTTCGGTGGCGCGCCGCATGCCCTCGCGCTCAATGGGATCTTGGCTGTCGCGCAGGCCGGCGGTGTCGATGACATGCAGCGGGAGGCCATCAATCTCGAGCCGCTCGCGCAACAGATCGCGCGTGGTGCCGGGCACGTCAGTGACGATGGCGGCATCGTAGCCGGCCAGTCGATTCAGGAGCGTGGATTTGCCGGCGTTGGGCGCCCCGGCGATCACCACGGTCAGGCCCTCGGTCAGGATGCGTCCCTGTCGGGCTTCGCGCAGCAACGCTGCAAGGCTTTCACTGACCTCGGCCGCACGCGCATGCAGCGCGGTGTCGGCAAGAAAATCGATTTCTTCTTCCGGGAAATCGATCGCCGCTTCGACATGCACACGCAGCTGGGTCAGTGCCTCGGTCAGTTCATGCACGCGCCGCGAAAATTCGCCTTCGAGCGAACGCAACGCGGCGCGCGCTGCGCTGCTGCTGGAGGCATCGATCAGATCCGCAACGGCTTCGGCCTGCGCAAGATCGAGCTTGCCGTTGAGATAGGCGCGCTGCGTGAACTCACCGGGCTGCGCAC
>CAYFPW010000143.1:0-4508 GCA_964345055.1 uncultured Steroidobacteraceae bacterium
GCTGCAGACCAAACCGGCTCGCGGGCGAGCCGTATTGGAAATAGGCCACATACACACCCTCAGGCGCGAGGCTGCGCTGGGCGGCGATGGCGCGATGGGGATCCTGCAGCGTGGCACCGGCCCAGAGCAACACGCGCCTGACGACACCATCTCGACGGAAAGCACCACCTGAAAGCGCAGCGGTCTTCACGTTGAACGTCTTCACTGCATCCGCGCGCCAGACGGTGACCTGCACCTGATCCTTGCTCATGACCGCACGTTCGACATCGCGGAAGCGCGTCACCATGGTACCGTTGATGGCGAGCAGCAGATCGCCGGGCAGCAACTGCTTCGCCGCATCGGTGCCGCCCACGAGTCGCGTGATCGAAAGCGCGTGGCGAGCCTCGGGGTTGGCCTGCTGGATGCGCCGGATCCATTCGTCGGTCAAGCCCAGTCCGCGGGCCGATGCCAGCGTCTGCATGCCGAACTCGGCCTCCAGCGAACGGAGATCATTCCCGCTGCGCACGATCTGCAGCGTCTCGGCCACCAGATCGGCGGAAATCCCGCGGCTTTCCTGCACCAGTTCACGACCGTTGTCAGTCGCGAAACTGGCCCATAGACCACGGACGCGTCCGCTCTTGTCAGCCAGCACGCCGACCAGATCATCGGGCGGATTGACCAGCGACGCCACCTCGATGTTTGCGTCACGGAACTGCACCGTGCGCGATAGCGGCAGCATCAATGGATTGACCTCCGCCACAGTGGTGGTGCGTGACTGCAGGTCGCCGCCGGCATTCAAACCGATCACAGCGACCGACTCACCAGGCCGCATGGGCTCGGTGGACAGTGAGGCCGCGACCACCGGCGTATCCCCGATGATCTTCGGGTCATACTGCAATACCGTGAGATTGTGCAGCGGATGCACGTAGACGACCTTGGCCGGAATCTCCAGCGCCCCGGCGAATGTCAGCCGCACATCGCCCAGCGACACAGGCACCGTATTGCGATCGGTGATCACCAGACCACGCGCGGCATCGATAATCACACCGGCACCGCGATAGTTGCGCTCGGTGACGCCAGACACCGCATACGGCATATCGAAGGTGACCCCCACCAGCGATGGCGCAATGCGCTCGATATTGCGATCGTCATACTTCGGGTAGCGCGCGCTTCCCGCCTCAGGCGCTGCGGCGGTGGCCACGGGCGGCAGGTCCGTGCAGTTCCACAGCCCTGCGCCATCGTCGCGATCACAGCGGCGCGCCTGGAACCAGCGCCGGTCGACAAACACCGACTTCAATTGGCTGCGACGCGGATCTTCCATGGTGAAGTAACGCAATGTCATGCGCTGACCGTCCGGCAGCGTCTCCACCTGCGCAATGAAATCATCGAGGTTGGCAATCGCCGTCTTGTTGACCATCGTGATGACCGCGCCGCGCGGGATGCCTGCAGCGTCGATGTTGTAGCCGTTCGCTGCCACAAACACACCCTTGATCGGCATATGAAAATGCCGGGCCATCTGGTAAGAGAGGGTGTGCAGGATGGCGTTATCGTACTCAAGGTAGGACGCGGGTGTGATGGTATCCAGATCATCGACCCGGATCCGCGCCTTGACCGGCTTGCCGCCCCGCTCCACTTCGATGTCCACTTCGCCACCGACTGTGTCATCGAGTACGGCTTCAAGCGGCTCGAAGCCCGTGACCAGATTGCCGTTCAGACGCACCAGCACGTCACCGGGCGCCAGCACGGCGTCGCAGGCTGAACCAGGCTGCACATCCTCGACGACCAGCATACCCGTGTTGCCCGGGAACGCGCGGCGTGCCTGACCCTCGGTGTCACTCTGCAGACCGAGTCGCCGCAGCTCATCGTAAGGCCGGTACCGCAGTTCGGTCTGCAGCGTGCCGCGCCGCACCGGCTTTCCGGCACGGATCAGCTGCAGCGCGCGCTGCACGCGGCCCAGCGGCAGATAGAAACTCGAGGCCGCACCGGTGGCACCACCGGCATTGAGCGCAACCACCCGACCCTGAACATCGATGACCGGCGACCCGGACGAACCTCCTGATGTGCCTGAGGCGGCCTGGATGTAGAAGGTGTTGAAGTCGTTGTAACGACCGACACCATACTGAGGCGCTTCGCGGTCCAGTCGCGCCAGAGTGCCAGCCAGGATCGAAAGCTGTTCGCCAGCGTTGTTGCCGATCACTCGGATCTCGCGCCCAACCTGCGCCGCTTCTGGCGCCAGCGGCAGTGATTCAGGCTTGATGTAGCGCAGCTTGGCCGGATCGTAGCGATAGATGCCGAAGTCATGCACCGGATCGCGATAGACCGGATAGAGCGGCACCTCCTCACGATCGAGGAAGGTCGCTTCAGCCGTCACCGGGCCCGGTGTGACGACATGACGGTTGGTGAGGATCAGGCCACGCTCAGCATCGACCACAAAACCCGTGGCCTGAGCGCTCGCACTGCGCTCGGTATCGAAGGCCCGCGTCTGATTCACCTGGATGGTGACAACGCTGGCCGCGATGCGCTCCAGCGTGCGCGCCCAGTCCGCGCTGGGGGCGGCTGCCGCAGCCACCAACGGAGCCGCAGGAGCAGGCTGGGCTTCAGCACGACGTCCGCCTTCGGCGGCCCAGCTCGGCATGGCACTCAGGCAAAGCCCGGCGAGGAAGCACGAGAGACGCGAGGCGAACGGGTGCATGCGAAACCTCAGAGACTGTGGCCAAAGGCTGCGCGATAGCGCGCGGCAAACTCCGTCATCGTATAGGTATGGTGCTGCGTACCATGATGTTCCATCTTGATGGCACCGGCCAGCGAGGCGATGCGACCCGTGCTGGCCCAGTCCATGCCACGCTGCAGACCGTACAGAAGGCCGGCGCGATAGGCATCACCGCATCCGGTCGGATCGGCAAGCCGGGCCGCGCTCGCCACCGGGATTTCCAGCCGCGCACCGTCAGCATAGATCCATGAGCCGGAAGCGCCGCGCGTGACGATCAACGCCTTGACCTTGGCGGCGATGGTCGGAGCGTCCCAGCCGGTACGCTCCGTCAGCAGGCTGGCCTCGTAATCGTTGACGGCCACGTAGGTGGCCTGTTCAATGAGCGCACGCAACTCCTCGCCATTGAACATCGGCAATCCCTGACCGGGATCGAAGATGAAGGGAATGCCCGCAGCAACAAATTGCGCCGCATGATCGAGCATGCCCTGTCGGCCATCCGGCGAGACGATACCCAGTTTCACGCCGGCCGCATCGGCAACCCGATTGACATGCGAGTGGTTCATTGCGCCCGGATGAAAAGCCGTGATCTGGTTATCGTCCAGATCCGTGGTGATGTACGCCTGCGCGCTGAACTCCGACTCGATGACGCGCAGGTGGTGACTGGCGATGCCGTGCTGCTCCAGCCACACGGCGTAGGGCGCGAAGTCATGGCCGACGGTGGCCATGATGGTGCCCTCACCGCCGAGGAGCTTGAGGTTGTAGGCGATGTTGCCGGCACAGCCGCCGAAGTTGCGCCGCATGGAAGGTGCCAGAAACGACACATTCAGCATGTGGATGCGATCCGGCAGGATGTGCTCGCGGAAGCGGCCCTGAAACACCATCACGGTGTCATAGGCCATCGAACCGCAGATCAGAGCACTCATCGGTGCACCAGATCCAGCTCCCGCGCCGCACGCACGTCATCCAGCCGGCGCACCGGCATGGTGAAGGGCGCGCCCTTCAGCTGCTCCGGCTTCTCGGCGGCTTCACGCAGGATCTCGCTCATCGCCGTGACGAACGCATCCAGCGTCTCCTTGCTCTCGGTCTCAGTGGGCTCGATGAGCAGGCACTCGGGAACCAGCAGCGGGAAATAAGTGGTCGGCGCATGGAAACCATAGTCGAGCAGACGCTTCGCCACATCCATGGCCGTCACGCCGCGCTCGGCCGCCAGACGCTTGAGCGTGAGAATGAACTCGTGGCTGGCACGACGCTCGGGATAGGCGGCCTCGAAGCCAGCCTTCTGGAGACGCGCGAACAGGTAGTTAGAGTTCAGCGTGGCGTACTCACCCACGCGGCTCATGCCCTCGCGGCCCAGCATGCGCATGTAGACATAGGCTCGCAGCAACACGCCGGCATTGCCCATGAAGCCGGTGAGCCGGCCAATCGACTGCGGTCGGTCCGTCTCGGTCAACAGCCGGAAGCGCTCGCCACCGGCATGCTTCTCGACGCCGACGAGCGGCACCGGCAGGAACGGCACCAGTCGCGGACCCACGCCCACCGCACCGGCACCCGGACCACCGCCGCCGTGCGGCGTGGAGAAGGTCTTGTGCAGGTTCATGTGAATGACATCGAAGCCCATATCGCCGGGGCGCACCTTGCCCAGAATGGCGTTGAGGTTGGCACCGTCGTAATACAGCAGGCCGCCGGCCTCGTGGACCAGACGCGCCACTTCCTCGATGCGGCGCTCGAACACGCCCAGCGTGGAGGGATTGGTCAGCATGATCCCCGCGGTGCGCGGACCCACCGCCGCACGCAGCTCGTCGATGTTCACGTCACCATC
>CAYFPW010000144.1:0-4414 GCA_964345055.1 uncultured Steroidobacteraceae bacterium
AGCCATAGGTGGCTGCTGCAGCCTGCAGACCACGCTTGATCTGTTCATAGAGCGGGTGTTGCAGGCGATCACCACTTTTCAACGGCAGGTTACTGGTGATTTGCGTGAAGACCGGATCATCATTTCCCGGCCCGTCGACCGTCACGTTCACCTGGTCAACGAGCACCGGAGGACCCGGCGTGATCCGGATGCGTACACGCCAGTTCTGATCCTTGTCGATTGCTTCCAGCGTGGCATCCACCTCCGGTTCGTAATAACCGAAGGGGCGGAGCGCCTCGCGCACCTCAGGCTCGACGCGTCTGAACAGTCGCTCCACAGCATCCGGTGCAATGCGCTCGCGTTCCCGGTAGCGCTCCACACTCAGAAGCGTGGTGACGTTACGCCGCAGATCGCCGTCGATGCCTTCGACTTCCACTTTGATGGCTGCGCCTGCGCGCCCGGCAGCCAGCCCAGCAAGCAGCAGGCAGATCAGGCGCGCGGGTGAAGTGATGTGGCGGGGCATGGGTGTATCTGACTCAGAGCCGTCCGGGATGCCAGCAGTTCCGCAAAGTGCGCTTCAAGGGATCGTGCGCGAGTGGATCGCGTCCGTCAGCCATTCTTCGATCAGCTGGCGTGCGATGGTGTGCGGCAGCGGCAGCGTGACTGTCGGCTGACGCAGCTCGTCGGCGTGAAACCAGCGCGCATCCTCCAGTTCCCCGTCCAGACTCACCGGGCCTCGCGAGCCGCTGGCGTGGAAACCCAGCATCAGCGAGGAGGGAAAGGGCCAGGGCTGGGACGCGAAGTAGTGCGACTCGTGCACCTGGATGCCGGTTTCCTCAAACACTTCGCGAGCGACGGCGTCTTCGAGGCTTTCACCGACTTCGACAAAGCCTGCGAGTGCTGAGTAGCGGCCCTTCGGCCACGAAGCCTGACGCCCGAGCAGCGCGTACGGGCCGTCGCTGACCAGCACGATGACTGCCGGGTCGATGCGCGGGAAAAAGGTGGCGGCACAGTCCGGATTCACGCAGCGAAGCGCATGGCCGGCCGAACGCGGTGCGGTGGGTGCGCCACAGGCGCCGCAGTGCCGGTGCCGCGTACGCCAGAACAGCAGTGCGCGGGCGGCATACAGCAGCGCGGCTTCATCCGCCGGCAGGCTGGCCAGTAATGGACGCAACTCCTCGAAATGACTGCCCGCCGGTGCCGAGTCATGTTCGTCGGCCTCGGCCAGTACAGTTCGCCGGCTGCCGAACCAACCCATCAACAGCAGATCGGCAGGCTTGCGGTTGCGGATCAGCGGATCATTCGCCTGCAGAAAGCAGATGCCTGATTCCGGCTCCGATCTCACTAGCGGCTGCAGCTCACGCAGCGCGATGAAACGGGTGTCCGGATCATCCAACGCTGCATCCAGCCACTCGTCGTCCTTCCGCTCGACATGGCGCCGGTCGAGGCTCGCGCTACTGAAGGGATTTCGGTATGGACTACGGTTCATCGGCGGTCTCGCTGGATGACCGCTGATCTTAACAGCCGGCCACCCTCGGCCGGCTGCTTTTGGCTCACTTTTGGCTCAAGGGGAGGGCACGGCGCCCCCACCGTGTCAGCTGACGCAGCCGGAGCAGTGCGGTGTGCGCAGCGCCAGTCGGTCGGCGACCACCACGGCGCCGCATCCGCCGCAGCGGGTGAGGCGCAGCTCTTCGCCGCGCTGAAGCGTCCGGACCAGAAACTCCGCATGTTCGAAGGACAGCAATGGACGCGGGATCAGTCCGCGATAGCTGTCATAGGCCCGGCACAGCAGCTGGGCCCGCTGCATGGTCTGGATGAGCCGCCCGCCGCCACCGACTGTGGAGGGCGCAGCCTCGCCGATCACTCCGGTCATCAGACAGATGCTGGCAAACAGAGCCGACTCGTGGCGCAGCCGCGCCGTGCGCACGAAGTGCGCGACCTGTTGCGGTGACTTGCCGCGGTGGCGAGGCACCAGTCGCCCCTGATGTTCACGCAGGTAGGAACGGTACAACTTGCGGATGCGATCGTCGGTCAGCCCGGTCCACTGGCGAATGGTACGGGTGCGCGCCTCATGCTCGATGAATTGCACGGCGATTTCGATTCGCTGGCGGTCACGCTGGTAGCGGTCGTCGGAAATACGCATTCAACTCCCCTTCGTCTTTTTTTATCGATGGTTTGCGAGCCATTTCACGTTTTAGTCATATTAGGCCCAATTCTGATCTGGTCGAAACGTGCTCGGGGAGACAGACTTAATGCCGGAAATCAGGAGATTTGCAGATGACTGAAGTGCAGCGATCGCGCCAGGAGACTTCGCAGGCTTACGATTTGGTACCGGGTCTGCAGGCGCAGATCACGGAGCTGAATCTTCAAGTGCTCGAGCTGCTGGTGCGCCGGGCGCAGGCCCCGGTCGGTACCTATCCGGTGCAACCCTTCGATGGTCTTGCCCCGCTGCTGCGGGCACTGGATGAGCCGGCCCGTCTGGCGCTGGCCCGGTGTCCGATTCTGCTGCTGGATGCCGGCTTCGGTCAGGAGCAATTGTGGGACGGTGCGGTGCATGAATCCGCCAGCGCCCGCGGTGTCGGCTGGCTCACGCCGGTAGCGGAGGTTGGCCTGCTCCGCGCGGCGGCGACGCTTGGGTGGCATCTGGCGCGCGCCAATCCATACGCGGCATGTCTTTCGCTGGGTATGACGACGGATTGCGCCCGTCGCCTGGCCCAGATGGGGCTGCGCGATCTAGAAGAAAGAGTGCAGCGCAGAGCTGCATCCTGTCGACTGCGCTGGGAGGACAAGCCATCCATCTGGCGGCAGCTGCTGGAGGCCGCCGTGGCCGGGGCAGGCAGCCAACTCGATGCCTTGTTGTTGCGTGGCGTGCAGTTGCTCGCAGCGGAGTATCGCCGATAGGCTCTGTCGGTTCACCTGCGCTAGACTTGCACCCAGGGCCGGATCGGCCCAATCCCGCAGGTGAATGGATTTGGCAGCTTTATCTGTCCGGGGTCTGACCAAGACCTACAGCAATGGTGTTCAGGCATTGAAGGGCGTCGATCTGGACGTCGAGCAGGGGGATTTCTTCGCTCTGCTCGGGCCCAACGGCGCTGGCAAGACAACCCTCATCGGCGTCGTCACATCGCTGATCAACAAGACACAGGGTACGGCTAGCGTCTTCGGGCACGACATTGATCGCGAACTCGAGCGTGCCAAAACCTGCATCGGCGTCGTTCCGCAGGAACTCAATTTCAATATGTGGGAGACGCCCCTCACCATCGTGGTGAACCAGGCGGGCTTCTATGGCGTGCCGCGGCGAATCGCGCTCGAACGCGCCGAGAAATATCTCACGCTGCTGTCGCTGTGGGATCGTCGCAATAAATGGGCGAGATCGCTGTCCGGCGGCATGAAGCGTCGCCTGATGATTGCCCGTGCACTCATGCACCAGCCGCAGCTGCTGATCCTCGACGAGCCCACGGCGGGCGTTGATATCGAGATCCGTCGCTCCATGTGGGAGCTGCTGAAAGAGATCAATGCCAGCGGCACAACCATCATCCTGACCACACATTATCTCGAAGAGGCCGAGAACCTCTGTCGCAACATCGCCATCATCAACAAGGGCCGGATCGTCGAGAGTGACCGCATGGGCAACCTGCTGCGCCGTCTGCACACCGAGACCTTTGTGCTGAATCTCCGTGCGCCGCTGTCGGTTGCGCCGGTGGTGCCGGGCTTTGCGGTGACGCGTGTCGATGACACGACTCTCGAGGCCGAGATTTCCAAAGACCAGAACCTCAATGACCTGTTCGCCGCGCTGACGGCACAGGGAGTACAGGTGCTTTCGATGCGCAACAAGGTGAACCGGCTGGAAGAGATTTTCATGCAGCTGGTCGAAGGCGGAGCTCATCATGTCTGACGCGGCTGCAGCAGTGCCGTCCATGGGCCGAGTCCGCTGGATCGGCTTTCGCACCATCGTGATCCGCGAATACGGTCGCATCATGCGCATCTGGGGGCAGACGCTTGTGCCCTCGGCGGTGACGGCAACACTGTATTTCGTGATCTTCGGCAGCCTGATCGGTCGTCGTGTAGGCCAGATGGGCGGCTTCGACTACATGCAGTTCATCGCACCGGGCCTGATCATGATGAGCGTGATCACCAATTCATACGGCAATGTGGTGTCCTCGTTCTTCGGCGCGAAGTTCGGTAAACACATCGAGGAGCTGCTGGTCTCTCCGCTTCCGAGCTGGGTCATCGTCGCAGGCTACATCTGCGGCGGACTGGTGCGCGGCATGATGGTCGGGCTGGTTGTTACTGTGGTGTCGCTGATTTTCGCGCGGCTGCATGTGCAGCACCTCGGCATCGTCATCGCGGCGGTGGTGCTCACTTCCGTGATCTTTGCTCTGGGCGGATTCATCAATGCGGTGTTCGCCAAGAACTTCGAGCAGGTGAACTGGAT
>CAYFPW010000145.1:0-4368 GCA_964345055.1 uncultured Steroidobacteraceae bacterium
GCCGGATCGCCGATCTGTTCGCAGATGGCCACGGACTGCCCACGGCGCACCAGCCGCGCCAGATAGCCGTCTACGCTGTGCACGGGCACGCCCGCCATGGCGATCGGTACGCCGGCCGACTGGCCGCGCGAAGTCAGCGCGATGTCGAGCAGGCTGGCGGCGCGGCGGGCATCGTCATAAAACAGTTCGTAGAAATCACCCATCCGGTAGAACAGCAGCACGTCGGGATACTGCGACTTGATGCGCAGGTACTGCTGCATGACCGGAGTGTGCAGCGCGCTGACTGAATCGTTGGAGGTGTTCAAGCGATGTCGGGTGGTCGTGCGCCGTGCTGCGTGGGTTTCGCCTCGTAGTGGGCCGCAGCTTCGGGTGCGAATGATAGCGCGATGCAGCCGCGCGTGAATTCACTTGTTCGCCGCTGGGCCCATCGCTAGGCTCCAGCATATGAGCGCGGCGGTCCCATCCGATAGCGAACTGGATGCATTGGCGGGCGCCGCGCTGGCAGCGCTGGCACGACGCGGCTGGCGTGTGACGCTGGCGGAATCCTGCACCGGCGGCTGGATCGCAAAAGTTCTGACCGATACGCCGGGCAGCTCGGCGCAATTCGAATCCGGGTTCGTCACCTATGCCAATCGCGCCAAACAGGGAGCGCTGGGCGTGCGTGCGGCCACGTTGGCGACCGAGGGCGCGGTCAGTCGCGCCACGGCGCTGGAAATGGCCGCTGGCGCCTGTGAGCGCAGCGGCGCGGAGATGGCGGTCTCGGTCAGCGGTATCGCCGGACCCGGCGGTGGCAGTGCCGGGCGGCCGGTGGGATTGGTATGGTTCGGCTGGCGGACCGCTAGCGGCCTGCACGATGCGCTGTGCGAGCACTTTGCCGGAGACCGCGAGGCGGTGAGGCGCCAGGCGGTGGCCCGCGCGCTGCGTCTGGTGGTCTCGCTGGCCGATGCCCGGCCGGAGTCTGAATCTCCCGCATCGCTGTGCAAATAGGGGCTGGTGCCGGCCCACAGTTGTGCCATACTACTGGTTATCCATACAGTACAAAGGAATCCCCCCATGGATCCAAGAATCGAAGCCCGCGCTGATGACAACCGCAAGAAGGCACTGGCGGCCGCGTTGTCGCAGATCGAGAAGCAGTTTGGCAAAGGCTCGGTCATGCGCCTGGGCGACGCCCCGGCCATTTGGGACGTGGAGTCGATTCCCACCGGCTCGCTGGGTCTGGACATCGCGCTGGGCGTCGGCGGCCTGCCGCGCGGCCGCGTCGTCGAAATCTATGGTCCGGAGTCCTCGGGCAAGACCACGCTGACGCTGGAGATCATCGCGCAGGTGCAGAAGAGCGGTGGCACCGCCGCCTTCGTCGACGCCGAGCACGCGCTCGATCCGTCCTACGCTGAAAAGCTCGGCGTCAATATCCAGGAGCTGCTGGTCAGTCAGCCTGACACGGGTGAGCAGGCGCTGGAAATCACGGACATGCTGGTGCGCTCCGGCGCTGTCGACGTAGTCGTCGTCGACTCGGTTGCGGCGCTCACTCCCAAGGCGGAAATCGAAGGCGAAATGGGCGAACTGCAGGTCGGTCTGCACGCCCGTCTGATGAGCCAGGCGCTGCGCAAGCTCACCGGCAACATCAAGCGCTCCAACACCATGGTCATCTTCATCAACCAGATCCGCATGAAGATCGGTGTGATGTTCGGTAACCCCGAGACCACCACGGGCGGCAATGCGCTGAAGTTCTACGCTTCCGTGCGCCTCGACATTCGCCGCATTGGCGCCATTAAGAATGGCGAGGAAGTCGTCGGCAACCAGACGCGCGTCAAGGTGGTCAAGAACAAGGTGGCACCGCCGTTCCGCGAGGCCGAGTTCGAGATCATGTACGGCGCCGGTGTCTCCCACGAGGGTGAAATCATCGAGCTCGGCTCTGCCAACGGCATCATCGAGAAGTCCGGCGCTTGGTACAGCTACAAGGGCGAGCGCATCGGCCAGGGCAAGGACAATGCACGACTCTGGCTGCAGCAGAACACGGCTGCTGCCGAAGAGATCGAACAGCAGATCCGCGCCAAGCTGTTGCCATCACCGCGTGTGGATCAGGAAAAAACGGCCTAAGTCCGGCCGCCCTCCTGGAGATCCGCATGATCAGGGGGAGGTCGTGGCTGCGGCCGTGGAACTGCTCGCCCGTCGCGATTACAGCAGTGGCGAACTGACCGCAAAGCTCCGGGAACGGGGCTTTGCGGCTTCGGCTGTGCATGCCGTGGTCTCGGATCTCATCGAACAGCGTTTCATCGACGACGCACGTTCGGCCGCGCACCGCGTCAGCTACCAGATGGGCCGCGGTCATGGTCCCCTGCGGATCCGCCGCGAGCTCGCTGAACTGGAATTCGACGAGTTGCTCATCGAATCAGTGCTGGCTGAGCACAGCTGGGCGCAGCTGGCGCGCGACGTCAGAGTCCGCAAATTTGGCCCCGAACGCCCCTATGACTGGCGTGAGCGGGCCAGGCAGGCAAGATTTTTGCAATACCGGGGCTTTTCCGCCGATCATATCCGTTCCGCCCTTGGCGCTAGCGACCTCGACCTGGATTCATGACAAGCCCCGAGACCCCCAAAACACCGCCCTTCATGAGCGCGGCGGATGTCCGCCGTGCCTTTCTGGATTACTTCCGTACCCGCGGCCACCGTGCTGTGGCGTCGTCATCACTGGTGCCGGGTAACGACCCGACGCTGCTGTTCACCAATGCCGGCATGGTGCAGTTCAAAGATCTGTTCCTCGGCAAGGAGCAGCGGGACTACGTGCGTGCCGCCTCCAGTCAGCGCTGCGTGCGCGCCGGTGGTAAGCACAACGATCTGGAGAATGTTGGCTACACCGCACGGCATCACACCTTCTTCGAGATGCTGGGCAACTTCTCCTTCGGTGACTACTTCAAGCGCGACGCGATCGCTTTTGCTTGGGAACTCGTCACCGGCGTGCTGAAACTCGATCCCGAGCGGCTCTGGGTCACGGTGTTCCGTGACGACGACGAAGCCGAGCAACTCTGGCGCGAGGTGGCTGGCGTGCGCCCCGAACGCATCGTGCGACTGGGCGAGAAGTCCAATTTCTGGTCTATGGGTGACACCGGTCCCTGCGGTCCCTGCAGCGAAATCTTCTACGACCATGGCCCGGCCATTGCCGGTGGCCCACCGGGTTCGCCGGACGAGGATGGCGATCGCTTCGTCGAGATCTGGAATCTGGTGTTCATGCAGTTCGAGCGTGACGCGGACGGCACGATGAAGCCGCTGCCCAAGCCCTCGGTGGATACCGGTGCAGGCTTGGAGCGCATGGCCGCCGTGCTGCAGGGTGTGCACTCGAACTACGACATCGACCTGTTCCGCGAACTCATCCGTGCGGCCGCGGAGCTGACTGGCACCCCCGATCTGACGTCCCCGTCGCTGCGCGTGATCGCCGATCACATTCGCGCCTGCAGTTTCCTGATCAGTGACGGCGTGGTGCCCTCCAACGAAGGTCGCGGCTACGTGCTGCGTCGAATCGCACGCCGCGCCATGCGCCACGGCTACAAGCTGGGGCAGGAGTCACTGTTCTTCCATCGCCTCGTGCCCGTGCTGGCCAGCGTGATGGGCGAGGCCTATCCCGAGCTGATCGAACGCAGCGAAATGATTGAGCGTGTTCTGCGCATCGAAGAAGAGCGCTTTGCCGAGACGCTGGCCACTGGCATGAACCTGTTCGAAGAGGCAACGCGCGGCCTGTCGCGTGGCGACTCAGTGCCGGGCGCCGTGGTTTTCAAACTGCACGACACCTATGGTTTTCCACCCGACCTGACCGGCGACGTGGCGCGCGAGCGCGGACTCGTCATCGATCAGGCCGGATACGAAAAAGAAATGGAGGCGCAGCGTGATCGCGCCCGCGCCGCCAGCAAATTTGCTGTAGATCTGCGTGCCGGCACGCGCTTCGAGGCGCGTACCCGGTTCACGGGTTACGAGTCGCTGGAGGGTGAAAGCAGCATCGTGGCGCTGTTGCGCGATGGTGCCGAAGTGCCCGCGCTGAACGCCGGCGAGCAGGGCGAGGTGGTGCTGGCGCACACCCCGTTCTACGCGGAGTCCGGTGGCCAGGTCGGTGATACTGGCGTGCTGACCCATGGCGGCACCGTGTTTACCGTGGTCGACACCCAGAAGCGGGGCAACGCCTTCTCTCATCTCGGCCAGCTGACCACCGGCACGCTACGTGTCGGCGATACGCTGCGCGCCGATGTCGATGTGCAGCGTCGCGATGCCATTCGCCTGAATCACTCGGCCACGCACCTGCTGCATGCCGCCCTGCGTCAGGTGCTGGGCAGCCATGTCACGCAGAAGGGTTCGCTGGTCGCGCCCGAGCGACTGCGTTTCGAT